>JAQBOS010000375.1 GCA_028287925.1 Mucilaginibacter sp.
TCTTTCCTTGAAAGTGCATTTACTACCGGAACCTTATTAAAAGCGCTTGCGGTATCCAGGGCAGACGGATTATACGATGGCGTTGGGAAGTTCACTACAGTAACCGGTGGGGTTACTGCGGTGGTATCCTTTACAGGTGTTGCAATATTCCCTGATTTTTTACAGGAGAATACTGAAAGTATTAAAAAACATAACAACCCTTTAAAGTAATGCAGGTTATTGTTTTTACTAAAAAGGGTTGTCATGTTAAAAATTATATTTTCCGATTAATATTAGTGTTGATTACCAGATCCATCTAACTGGTAGCAGCCCATATCTCTTCCGGGAGCGGTTATACCACTTGAACCAAAGTTTGCATCAACAGGAATTCCGGCAGTGATAGGCGAGAATGCAGTAGTAGTTCCTTTTCCTGCCGCTGGTGAACCTGCCTGCAAGCGGAAATTAAACCCATCAACCGATGCCTGTGTGATCCAGGAATTGTTAGCTGCAGGAAGAGGGTAGTTTACAAACATCGGATTGTTTTTCCCTACAAAAGAGGTACCGTCATAAACTAATCCGAAAGTATAAGTCTTTCCTAAGAAAGCAGCCATATTTGGGATATCAGTAGCCTGCGGATGGGTAACTACCGGCTGTGCTACGTTTGTAGGCACAAACTGGCCTGCCATAGCAGCATTATCAGCATAATAGAAGTTATAACCATAAGCCGTTTGTTTAATTATGCTCGAAGCATTGTAAGTAGTATCAGCCAGGTAAACCTTTGCACCACCCGGACCACCGGCAATACGTACACCAAAATCACAATCAACTATTAGGTTATTATAAACCAATGCCCTTGAGTTGTTTTCTATTTCGACAGATCCGCTTCTTGCGCCAAAAACACCATTGTTCCTGAAACCGTCATTAACATAAGTGTTATTATACATTGTAAACTGGCACTCGCCTGCTGTAGTACCATCACTCGCAGTTTTAGTACCGTTTGTTGCTCCGCCAATAACCAGGTTATAAGCCATGTTACCAACAGCACTACCTTTAGCATTAAAGCCGTCGCCGCCATTGCTGCCACATTTTTCCATCGTATTTCTCATGATGTTATAAGTACCGCCATAAAAACGTGTCGCATCATCAGGCGAGCCATACAGCCATGAATCTTCCATAATAAAAACACCGGCAGGGTTCATGAAATATAAAATATACTGGGCGCCTACTTTCAATGAGTTGGAGTTAGGGAAAGGAAGGGCCTTTAAAGCTGCACCGCCAAAATCAAGGTGAGTCCATTTCAATACTAGTAATTTACTGGTACCACTGGCATAAATACCGCCCCAACCGCCAACGTAAGCAGAATCCTGACCTACTACAGATGTGCCTGTAGTTTTAGTTCTGCGCGGATCGGTTATAGTTACCGGAGCATCTTTTGTGCCAAGGCTCACAAGATCGCCGTTTACAATAAAGTTGGCGCCGTTGGTCATATTAATTTTAACACCTTTCTGAATTAAAAGTGTATCGCCCGCATTGATGGTAATGTCACCGCCCACCGTATAGGTTTGGCCCGCAAGCATAGTGCCTTTATAACTGCCGGCCGGTAATGTACCTGAGTTGCTAATTGGCTTACCAACTTGTAACAGCGGTTTCGATACTACTGCATTATCACTTTTCTTACTGCAGGCAGCAAGTGCTAAAAGCGATATTCCTAGCATAATAATTTGTAATTTTTTCATAAAAAATGGGGATGGATTAATGATTTTATTAATTGTTGTTGTTTGTTTAAAAATTGTACTTAAGCCCTAAATTATAACGGGCATAGAATTGATCATACTGAACAGTAGTGTATGCAGCACTCTCCTGGTGTTGGTATTTTGCTATACCTGAATAGTTATAGGTATTATTTTGTTTAATGATCAATTCAAATGGAGTATTCAAAAGATTATTGGCCTTAACATAAATAATGAAGTGCCGGCCTATTTTCTTTTGAGCCGAGAAATCGAGATAAGTAGACGGTCTTTCCCATGTATCAAGTCCGTAATAGTTTGATACGGCCTGGATGCGTTCACCGATATATGACAGGGATAACTGCGCATCTAAACCAATTTTCTGATCCTTATATAATAAGGATGCATTGCCTATATTAGCCGCCTGGCCCTGTAATGGCCTTGTTTGATCACGCGTTGTAACTACTCCATCAATCACAACACTCTTTGGGGTAGTAATCCGGGAATTGGTATAAGTATAATTTATTGATGCGCCAATGTTGCCGAAGAATTTCTTAGCTTCAAGTTCTCCGCCATAATTTTGTGCATTTCCAAAATTTGTTGGGGTAAGGTATAAACTTGCGCCTCCGTTTGCCTGTTCAAGCACTGTTTCAATTGGATTAACAAGCTGCTTATAAAACCCACCCAGCATAAACTCGTCAAACACCCCAGGGAAAAACTCATATCGTAAATCATAGTTATTGATTACCGTATGTTGTAAATAAGGATTTCCTATGTGTCCGTAAGTTTCATCCGCGGTTTGATCCGGGTATGGTATAAGATCAGCAAACGCCGGACGAAGAATTGATTTATAGTACGATACCCTTAATGCCTGCTCATCTGTAAGCGCATATTTAGCATTAACACTTGGTAAATAATCGGTATATGTTATTGTTGCCGTTTTACCGGGAAAGGTTACCGGCAGTTGAGATATATAATACTGGTAAGTATGCTCACCCCTTACCCCGGCTATTACACTTAAACGGTCGCTGATATAATATTTTACCATAGCGTATGCGCCCTGAACATTTTCAGTAAAGGTGTAAACCCCCGGATCTGTTGCTGAAGAGCCTTTTGCATTTACAGTATCGGCACCGATAAACAGAAATTTTGCATTAGGTATAGTGGTATATGGTTCAGGGACCCCGTTAACTACCGTATTAGGTAAATTGTAACTATCTACAAAATTATCCCGCGTTTTGTGCCTAAGCATACCACCAGCTGAAAATGTAGCCTTGCGGCCAAATATTTTCGCGTTATAATGCAGGTTTAAGTAAGCTGAAATGTCCTTATCCGTATTATGCATCCACACCCTTGATTCGTTTTGAACCAATGTGGGGCCATTGGTTATTCCCTGTGCAACTGAAACGTTGGGTTCGTTTGGATTACCGGTAGGCTCGTTGGTTGTGGATGTTGGACTTGTACCATGTTGCGTGTCAAACTCTGCGTCATCAGGCAATTTATGCGTAGCCTGTGAATTGGCAATGGTCCAATCCAACGAAAATGGCGAGCTTATTTTGTGTTTACCGCTCAGCGTTATATTATAGATGTTTTGAAGATCAGACCTGGTTTCTGTTAAATTATCAACAGAAAATGTACCACGATAGCCCTGGTACGTATAACCACCATAAGTATCCTGCTCGGTTTGACGTACCCTGTATTGGTTTAATGCCAGGTAAGTGGCAAATAAGTTAATGGTATTATTTTGATCGAATTTATAATCGATAGATGCGATAGCCCCTACACGCTGAAGTTGAGTTGAGTACTGGCGATTATAAGCGCTTTGAAAAGCGGTTTCCTGGTTTTGCTGACTGTTGCCTATCGGCGGCCCTACCGTATTTGTTTGTACTACAGTAAAACTGTTATCTCCCTGGTATAAATTTTGATAGCTTCCAGAGAAAAGCACACCCAGCTTATTGTTCAAATAACGGTTACCTATAGTTAAACTGGCGTTTAGGTTTGGAGCAGGATTTGCCGTTTTGGTAATAAGGTTTTGATAAGGAAAATCATTGGGCGTGGCTATACCACCCGGGTTTATTTCACCTGGTGCTTTACTGTTTACCGTGCTGCGATCAAAACTTGCAAAAGGCCTGTCAAAAAATATCTGGCTGTAACCTGTGCCTACCTCACCATCTATCTTTAACCTGTCCGGAGCGGTTTTCATCACCAGGTTAACCACACCACCTGATGCATCAGCTTCCATATCAGGTGTAAGGGTTTTGTAAACCTCTAACCTGTCCACTAACCCTGCAGGAAAGATATCCAAAGGAACATACCTGTTTTTATTGTCCGGACTTGGGATTTTAATTCCGTTTATTAGTGTGGTGTTATACTGTTTATCCATTCCCCGGATAATCACATGCTGGGCATCGCCTGTGTTACTTCTGTCAATAGATATGCCTGATACCCTGCTAAGAACATTTGATACCAATACATCCGGAGAGATCGCTATTGACTGCGCTGATACTGCATTCAAAGTAGTATTTGCATTCTTTTCAATGTTTCTTGCTGATCTGTCACTTTCTTTACTGGCATGCTCTGTTACAACCACTTCAGTAAGTGATGTTGAATTATCAACCATCGCTATGCTCAAAATAGCAACCTCCTTTTGGGTAAGGTCTACTTCATATTCTTTTGTGGTTTTGTAGCCTACATATTTAACCTGTAGCTTATAGACACCGGCAGGTACATTTTTAAATATGTAAGTTCCATCAAGTTTAACAGTGGTATTTAACTGGAAACTGCCTTTTTCAATATGTACGGTGGCTCCGATTAATGTTTCTCCGGTTTTAGCATCTGAGACGCCTCCTTTTATGGTTTGGGCAATTGATGAGATTGAGAGGCCGGTTAATAAAAAAAATAAGATCAGGTAATGTTTAAATCGTAAAAAGAACATCATACAGGGGTATATTATCTTAGTTAAGTGCGTAATAAAACGCAAAGAAACCTCCCCAATTCCGTATAAATTCTGAATTTTTAAGACAATGCAGATTTCTTAACACAATGGTTTTTTTGTGATAACAAACCCCTTTATCCAGAGATTTTCAGGACATTATTCTTGATGTTTTATTAATAATTAATTAACACAAACCCATTACCGGAAGGCTTGGGTTATCCGCGGTATAAGATGAGATCGCATTCACTGAAAAGTGAGGATCCGACTGTGAAGAGGACATTCATTAAACCCGGTAGATCTTTCAGGCTATATCTATTAGCCAAACACCTTCCATATAAAGCATATAGCGGCCGGGTTGAAATTCGCCGTAGGCAAGAACAATAATGGTATTATTTTTTTTATAGTAATATAATCTTAGGCCATCGCTGTTTTTGTATAGGTTCAGGAAGCCCCGATCCGGAACAAATCCCCCGGTTTTTACGATAGATTCAAAGTCATCGTTATTAATAACCTGTTGCAGGTCTTCAAAATTATTATTGGCAAAATCATCAAATCTTATAGGTGCGCTTATGCCAGCCTGGTTGAATGATTTATCCAGGATCTCTGACTCCGGCCCGTCAAAGATCAATGATTTTGCCTTTGTATATCTTATGGTCACTTTGGAAGTTTTTTACCTTTTTCTTCCGCAATATAGCCGCCTTTTTTCAAATCATTAATATTATAAGGTAATTCAAATTGGGTTCCCAAACCAGGCTGATTAAACCAGGGGATAATTCCCCCCTTCTTAACATCCGGTATAGGCTTAACAATTTTGTAAACCCTGTAAGGCGAGCTTAACGTTTTAGCAGGTAAAGCACGTTGCGCAAACGGTATGCCCGCCGGCGATACAAATGTTCCCTTATCCTGGAACACGCTATCGGCATCATAATAACCGCCAAAGCGATCAATTAACATCCCGGCTTTCAGCGTAACAATTTTTAGTGATGTAGCCCCTCGGTTGGGCGGCCAGCCACCATTCAAATTATTGGTGGTAAAAAATTGTTCCAGTTCGCCCCACTTTTCATTTTTCCAAAGTTTCCACGCGGTTTTTGCGAGCGGCTTTTTGGTGGTGTCTGAAAAATCGGAGACGGATTGCTCAAAATAACTAAAAGAAACCCCTCTTGCAAGGCTGTCATTTTTTGCATGTGCGTTTAATGAATGGGCGACGTGCTTGTGTGGCTTTTGCGATTGCTCCGTTTGTGCTTTTAAAAGGAACGGTAGCATTACTGCGAGTAGCAGTATTCTTATTGTTTTCATAGGACAAGATTGTTGGTTAATTATTAGCTAAAGATAATAGATACAAAACTTTCGTCAATGGAAATTTGCATATTTATTTTTTATGGATTGTGCTTTTTGGTTAAAAAAACCTACCCCCGCGAGTTTGTAACTCGTGGTTGCGTATTGTTGCAGTTTTCAACTGCACAAATATTACTACATAGCCACGCATGAATTTTCCGCCTGAGCGATCAGCAGGCCAGCCTGATCAAGAAAGGTTTAAAAGAATAAATATTTTCATTAGAGTAAGGGTAGATGTGAATTACCGTGTCTTAAACGCGAATATTTTTCACCTCATTAATCTTTATAAATGAAAACAAAAATCATTATTTTAATTACGCTGGTGCTGGTTATAGTTAAATATAAATCCAACGCGCAGGAAACCGCCCCTGTACAGCAAGCCAGTGAAGCAGCAATTCACCCGCCAATAGGTTCATTTGAAGCCGACTATTCCTACTCTCCTTTTAAAATAAATAACAAGGATGTGAGCATTCAGCAGGTTAACGGCAAGCTGACTGTTCCCCTGTACAACACTTTGAAGGACGGGAGGTATGATTTTTTCCTGGCCGGGATAGGATATAACGGACTACTGCTCTCAGGCACCGGTAATCAGTTCGGCAGTTCAAATTTTCATTCTGTTTCGATGTCCTTAACCTTGCAAAAATCCTTTTCTCCCAAATATGCGCTCATTACTTCATTTACCCCAATGCTGTCAAGCGATCTCAAAGATATTTCCGGGGAAGATCTGACCTATTCGGGTGCTGTTTTACTTAAGATCCGAAAGTCGGCTAAATTCTCTTATTCGTTGGGGGCGGCTTATTCAAAACAATTTTTTGGGACAGTATTACTCCCGGTTGTGGGAGTTGACTGGAACATCAGCGATAAATTAACGTTGTCGGCAATGCTACCTGTTTCTGAGAAACTAACCTACCAGCTGTCGCGTAAGAGTTTCATTGGCATTAATGGCGACTTTGGAATAGGCGGCGGCACTTACCGGCTTTCGCAGAAAATGAACAGCGATTATTTCCAGGCCCGCCAGGTCAAGACAAGTTTATTTTACGAATACCACCTGGCCGGCAACTTCTCCGTAAATCTAAATGCAGGCTACAATTTCGGCCAGCAACTGGACCTGTACGCTAAAGATCAAAAAGTTAACTGGGTGCCATTTAACAACCTCGACAAATTAAAGCCGCTTGAGCAACTGAAAAAGAACGGGTTGGCAGTTCAAACCGGAATTAATTATAATTTTTAATACTCGTACATCCGCAATATGATTGAAATTTTTAAAACCAATGTTACCGGGATAAGACGTTCAAAGTTAATCATCAGCGAATTAAAGAGCCACGCCCCGGGTTGTTGCATCAGTTTCGACCTGGAGGATTGCGACCGGATCCTTCGGGTTGAAGGCGAGGGCTTTTCAGTTGACTCCATTATTCTTTTACTGCAAAATAAGGGGCACCACTGTGAAATACTTAGCTGGTGAGTGATTCGATCTTGTGCATTGCTGCAGTTTGCAACTGCACTAAAAATAAAAGTTCAATTTAACCTGAATTTCTCTCTGAAATCTTTCAATGATTTATCACTTGCTTTTAAATAAAGGCCCTTAAACAACCGCGAAAATTGTAAAATAAGTCGTGCCACCCGCGGGAACAGGATCACTTCCTTATTCCTTGCTACACCATTCAAAATATACTCCACAGCTTTGCTTACCGGCAAGCCGGGTTCAAACTGTTTTATAGCCTCGCGGTTCCAGCCTGGTTTTGCATTTATAGCAGGCAATGCATCTATTATAGGGGTGTCAATATAACCGGGACAAACTGTATTCGCTTTTATATTAAAAGCCTTTGCCTCGTACCGCAGTACCCTGGTATAATTTAAAACAGCATGCTTTGAAACGCTGTAAGGCCCAATAAGCGGGATCATGTCAAGCAAACCCGCCAGGGATGCCGTATTTACAATCTGGCCAAAGCCCTGTTTCAGCATCTGCAAATAAGCCGTTTGGGAACCATAAAGTACGCCGTAAAAATTAATATCCAATACCTTTTTCCAATGCTCAATTGATAGATCGCGCAGCTCGCCGCTTATGCCCATGCCTGCATTATTAAAAATGAGGTCTATCCGGCCATGCTCTTTTACTATACAGGCAATTGCCTCTTCAAAATCGGACTGTTGTGTAACATCAAGTTTCCGGGCTGTAACATTGCCTTTACCAATTAACTTTACAGTTTCTTCAATATTTTTTAGGTTGATGTCGGTGCAGGTAACTATGGCGCCGCATTCGGCCAGCCCCTCGCACAAGCCGCGCCCCATACCCGAGCCGCCACCGGTTACCAGAACTACTTTATCGCGGTAATAATTGTTATACATTGTTTTGTGAAGGTTTATATTGGGTGATTTATTACTATAAATGTAAGTGATTGTTGGATATAATCCATACCAAAAATCAATTAACCTTTAGTACTGGCTGCCCTGTTTTTAATTAATAAGTAAACTTCAGGAGCTATAACTAATTCCCTATTTTAGCAATATAAACCACAACCAATATGTCATTCCAGGGATATTTAAATACCATAAAAGAAAAAACAGGCAAAGGCCCTGATGATTTCAGGCAGCTTGCTGCCGAAAAAGGATTTACCCAAAACAACGATTTAGCACCGGGTGTAAAAGCCGGCGATATTGTAAAATGGCTTAAAGATGATTTTAAACTTGGGCATGGTCACGCTATGGCTATTTACGCATTGCTGAAAGGCATGAAAAGCGAGGATAGTAAGTAATCAATCCATTTAGACATTTAGAGAAGAGGCTTATCTCTTGATAATCGAAAAAATTCTCATTCTGACTCAACTAACTACTCCTAATATTCATATGAATTTTACATTTATGGCATTGATTATTAACTTGAAAATTAATAGTTTAGAGCCATAAACTTAAATTATTATCATATGAAAAAAACGCTTTTAACCTTTGTTATAGCAGTAGCAAGCTGTTCCGTTTATGCACAAAACACCTTCCCTGCCAGCGGCGCAGTAGGCATTGGCACAACAAGCCCGGCTGCAACACTCCAGGTAAAAGTTGGCAGCAGTTATGACCTTCTTACAAATACATACACATTTGATATGGGCGTAAATGCGGCTCCCGGCTCATGGGCGAGGGCTTTCCGCGTTGTAAACTCAAGTGGTTCAGACGGAACCGATGGCGGTGCATTTGGCGTTTATGGAAATGGAACATCTCCTGGTTACCTCTATATAGCTATACCCACAGCACATATTACCGGATATAACTCCACAAAGATACTGGTATTAAATAGTTTAGGCAATGTAGGTATTGGCACAAAAACCCCCGACCAAAAATTAACTGTAAACGGAACTATTCACTCCACATCAGTTCTTGTTGATACAAATGTCCCCCCTCCTGATTATGTTTTCAACAACGATTATAAGCTACCATCAATTGCCGAAGTAAAAGCATATATAAATAAAAATCATCACTTGCCGGATATGCCTGCCGCTGCCGAAATTGAAAAGAAAGGCCTTAATCTTGGAGAAATGAATATGGCGTTATTGAAAAAAGTAGAAGAGCTAACCTTATATATGATTGAAAAAGACAAACAAGTTAATAATTTAGAAGGTGAAGTAACGTTGCTTAAGCAACAGCAAAAAATCAATGAATTACAACAGCAGCAAATTGACCAGCTTAAGCTGCAACTGGTTAATATTAATAAAACATTGACAAAAAATAACTGATCTAAAAACGCCGCCAGGTACTACGGATGTAAATATGCGCTTAAAATTTAATTTATTTGGTTTGCTCCTGATCGGAATAGTTTTTTCCGCAATAGCTGTTCCTAAAACCAAAATCGCTCATAAAAAAATTGAACCAGCAATCCATCACTACCTGTACGTTGCCGTTCCCGGTATCCGCGATTATATGGGTTATGGCGGCCATGGTTTGCTGGTGTTCGATATGGATAACAACCACCAGTTTGTAAAACGAATAGAAACAGGCGGCTATCATCCTAACAAAAAACCATCAAATGTAAAATGCATTGCTGTAATTATCACGCTCAACAGATTCTATATATTCACTATTGAATCTTTGCAGCGCATTTTTATCAGAACAGGCTATATCATATGGGAGATAAATATTGAT
>JAQBOS010000480.1 GCA_028287925.1 Mucilaginibacter sp.
GTCTCAAAAGACTTAAATCTAAAAAACTCTCAAAATAATATTTGGTCTCTGTGATCTCCGTGCCTTCTTTGTTATCTCCGCGGTAAAAAATTAACCGCAAAGTACGCAAAGAAGACACAGAGCAGCACGGAGTTTTTTATTGTCCCAAATTTAATTTTGTCGGTATCTTATAATTTTACTTTTGAGACAGCCTCGAAAATTTATTGTTTTCTATTTTTCTACCAATATTTTGCTCCTGCCGGAGCAGCCTTTCTTGATAATTAATTGAAATAAAGATGTGGGTACGCGGTAGCTGGCCATGCGGGGTAATCAAGTAATTATGCGCTGCAGATAAAGGACGGATTTGCGTCAATGCAGGCTACCTGGCGGTACCTGACCAGCCGCTGCTGATCAGGTATATTTTGAATGCGGTGGGATTGGAGGTGAAATACCCCGGAACATTAAGCAGGGTAGGAGTATGGTCAATTTGATTTCTTGATTATGATCAATTTTTAGTTTGTATTATTTATCCCACTTTTATACAAGCTAAAATTGAAGAACAAAAAATGAAAAAGCTCATCGACAATAAGGATTACAAAGGCATTGAACAGGCGCTTTCAAATAATCCGGATCTTGCTAATGAAGGCATTCCATATGATAATGTGAACACTACAAAAGCTCATCCGCTACACAGAATTTGTGACGGTGTGTTTTCCGGAAAATATACCGATGAAGAAGCGGTTAAGATGGCAACAATATTTTTAGAACACGGGGCGAACATTAACGGCAACGGATTGATAGAAAAACAGGATACCCCGCTTACCGCCGCGGCAAGCCTGAACGCAGACCAGGTTGCAATTTTATACATTGAAAAAGGAGCCAATATTGACCACGCAGGATGCCATGGTGGTACAGCCCTGCATTGGGCAGCTTGGTGCGGAAGAGATAAAGTTGTTAGCCGGCTTATCCAGGAAAAAGCGGAAATCAATAAACGTTGTATAGATTTTAAAGCTACCCCGCTTTTTTGGGCGGTTCATGGATTAAAGAGCGACGCTACAAATAGCCTGCGTGATTATTTGGAATGCGTGAAGATCCTAATTCAATCAGGTGCAGATAAAAAGATCCCAAATGGTGATGGACAAACTGTTTTTGATTTACTGAATGAGGAAGATCTGGAATTAAAAGAACAATTAAATGAAAGCTAAAAGCAGAATGCAAAAAGCTTAAAGCTAATGCATTGATTGATGTGAAATTAATTATTAGTCTCTATATAAAATGGAAATTAGATTGGATCTCCAATCAACACTCAGAACAGAATTAGCGGCCCATATTAATACAGTTAACGATTTTGTTTATTTTCGTACCTCACTGCAGCTATATATAATGCGCTTATGAAACCGGATTCACAGAATGTAACAGACTACACCAATAACAATACCATATTTATGGTCTGGAATTTTAAGGATAACCTGGAGGTTAGAGCTGTTTTTAACCAGGTTTGCCAGCTGCTTATCAACCTTAATAATTCCGCGAATGTCCGTTTCCCTGTTTCAAGGGCCAGCTGTGTAATGGGGATAGGGCATGATGCCTGGCTTCGGCTTCAGCTTCCTGTTCCGTTACCTAAAGAATTAGTGAATTTTGTTCCTGTCGTGGGTGATAAACATACTGCTATTTCTTCCAAAGGTGACCTGCATTTTCATATAAGAGCGGATAGCACAAGTATCTGCTATGATATGGCATCCGCAATATCGGATGTTTTGGACCAGGTGGCGATCAGTACGGAAGAAATTCATGGCTTCAGGTATTGGGACAGCCGTTCCATTTTAGGTTTTGTTGATGGTACTGAAAACCCCCAGGGAAAGGATAGGGAGTTCTTCGGTATGGTAGGGGATGATGAGCCTGATTACAAAGGAGGAAGCTATCTTTTTGTACAAAAATATATTCATGATTTAACAGGATGGAAAGGACTTTCTACTGAACAACAGGAGAAAGTTATTGGGCGGTACAAATCGAACGACATAGAAATGGCAGACGATGTAAAACCTTCAAATTCTCATATAGCGTTGGCCAATGTTGGCGACGAGCTTAAAATAGTTCGTGATAATATGCCCTTTGGCAATATGTCTACCAATGAAATGGGCACTTATTTTATAGCTTATGCAAGCACATTCAGCACTGTACAAAAAATGCTGAATAAGATGTTTATTGGCGATCCTGAAGGAAATTACGATAGCATATTAGATTTCAGCACAGCAAAAACCGGCAGTTTGTATTTTGTACCCACATTTAACATGATAGATGACTTTTCATCAAATTAAATATAAACTTAAAGTAACTTGCCGGCTTAGGTCTGTTAGTTAAAAGACCGCCTGAACTCTAATGGCGAAAGATTAGTTTTTGTTTTGAATAACTTACTAAACGATTGCGGATGTTCAAAGCCCAGTTCGTAGGCGATCTCACCTACAGATAAGCTGGTGGTTGATAATCTTTCTTTTGCTTTTTCTATCAATTTGCTGTGAATGTGCTGCTGCGCGTTTTGCCCGGTGAGTGAGCGCAGCATATCACTCAAATAACTAGGTGATAAGTTCAATGTTTCCGCAAGGTAATGGACGGTCGGGATTCCCTGGCTTAAAGACCTTTCATCTGAAAAATATGCGTCCAGTATCCCTTCCAACTGCTGTAAGAGGTTATTGTTGACTGGCTTACGGGTAATAAACTGGCGTTTGTAAAACCGGTCGGCGTAAGTTAGCAATAACTCGATCTGCGAAATAATAACATCCTGGCTGAAATCATCTATCCTGCTGTTCAGTTCCTCCTCAATGTTCCTGAAAATGGAAATGATGGTTTCCTTTTCCTTGTCTGACCAATGCAAAGCCTCATTAGTCGAGTAAGAAAAGAAGCCGTATGTTTTGATCTTTTTTGCCAGCGGATAATTCCACAAAAAATCTGGATGGATCAGTAAAGTATATTGCGAACAGTCCATGGTTTCACTATCGCTACCGCCGCCAACTATTTGGTTGGGAGCGGCAAACAACAGGCCGCCTTCATCAAAATCATAATAACCCTGGCCGTATTTTAACTTTCCACTTAGCTTAGCCTTATAAGAGATCTTATAAAAATGAAGTACATGCAGACCGCCCGGTCGGATTACCTGGCCCGGGTAATTGGCGCCATTGATCAAACTGATTAGCGGATGCACCGGCTTAGGCAAGCCAAAAGCCCGGTGCGCGTCCGATAATGAATCGAATTGTTGAGGGCTGTTTTCTTCCTTTTTCATGTTGCAGATTTAATACAATGATAACCGATAATATTTCTAATTACCAGTTATCATTAATTCTTTACGATCAGATTATTTTGCTTCTCCCTGTGCTGCGCTTGATACCTCATCCCAAGCCTCCCATTCGGCCAGCCGCTCGGTATAGGCAGTGCGTACCCACGGCAAATTGTGACTGCCAAGGTTGAACCGCAGCGGCGGATTTTCTGCATCAACAATTTTAAAGATGGCTTCAGGCGTAGCTTCCGGATCTCCCCTTTCCATACCTCTTAGGCGGCC
>JAQBOS010000516.1 GCA_028287925.1 Mucilaginibacter sp.
TTTATAATGTGCAACTGGTTCAGAGTACTTCATTTGGAGGCACCGCCACCCCGGTTATGAGCGATTATCTTTTTACTTATTTCCGTTCATATCACGACCCGAGGATAGATGCCTATTTTCTTAAAGCGGCAACGCCTTTCAATATCACAGATACTTTAACCAGTATCAGTTCTTCGTTGCACTATATTGTTTCTTACCCGATACCGCACCTGGGGCAGCCAAAATCTACGGGCCTTCTTCCCACATGGAGTTTAGTTTCACCTGCCGATCCTACTGGTGTGATTCCGTTTAACGGATCCACCGTACCGGCAAATTACAGCACCATGCAACCTGCATTGCTGGCTGCGGCCCGCCCTTTCTATATCATGACCTATGCTGAAGTATGTTTTATGAAAGCAGAGGCTGTTTTAAAAGGATATGGCAGCACGGGTAATCAAACAGCAGATCAATACTATTATGCCGGTATAAACGCCAATTTTGCTTTTTGGGGGTTAACATCGGCCCAGGCAACAACATACGAAGCTCAAAACGGCATTAAGTGGTCAACCGCAGGACATGGTTTCAATTATGATCTTGGCTTTATAAATACCAGCATTCCGGCCGGTAATCTCACTAAGATATGGATCCAGCAATGGATGAACTACTTTGACGATGGCGGATTTGAAGCATGGGTGCTGCAGCGGCGCACGCAAAACCTGGTATTGCCGCCGCACACAAACCCGGGTGCTACAGTTGGCTTAACTACATTATATCAAAACCTCAATGATCGATTCCCTTATCCTGTTGCAAATGAAGCGTCAGTTAACCCCACTGGTTACGCTAATGGAGTAAAGCTGTTGGGCGGGCCGGACCTTACTACAACACTTTTAAAAATAGAACCGGCTTATACTTCACCCGACTGGACAACAGCGAAACCATTCTATGATATAAGCTTCGTGCAAAAATGGTATGGAAACCATATCGAAGATTTACAAGCTGCTGGAATAAAATATACGCTATTAGCTACATACTAATTAATTATTGAGTTAATAAAAATAAAAAATATGAAAAGGATATATATATATAAGTACAACTGCATGGTGGTGATGTTATTGGCAGCGGGCCTGTTCTCATGTAAGAAAAGTCAGCCAACAGTGGCCGATAATCTCCTGAATTATACCATACCAGATGTGCCGGCTACTAAGAATTACACCGTAGGGGCATTTTACTACAACTTTTCCACATTTAATGCCAACATTACGCAGCAGCCAACAGTTGGGGGCCCCGGGCCATATTTTTACAGCAATGGTTTTCCAAGCCTTGGCACAACAGCCGCGCCGGTACTTACGCCCGCTATTATGGATCAGCATGTGGCTGACGCAGCTATTGCGAAGATAGACTACTTTATTTTCTCGCTGCGTTCCCCAACGCTGGATAATAATAATTTTAAAATTGATTCCAGTACTGTTGTATCATTCCTGAATGCAGCAAATTCATCAAAAATGAATTTTGCAGTCTCTTATAATCTGAATACAGGTTTATTAGGTATTTCCAACACAGCAGCGATAGACAGTAGTATCAATACAGCAAAACTGGCAGCTTTTTACAATGATTTTAAAAGGCTTTCCTACTGGATGACAAAAGCGAACTATCAAAAAGTAAATGGCAAGTACCTCATCATTATTAATAATGCACAAGACCTGAACGCGAAGAGTTGTCCCGCGCTGTATACACAACTGCGTGCCAATTTAACAACCCTGGGATTTAGCCTTTATATAGTTGGAATGCAAAACAGGTGGCAACCTCCGCAACGTTTTTATTACCGTTTCCAAAACTGTACCGACGCGATGTACGAGGCCAATATGGGCGATGTTGCAGGTGATAATGACAGGCGGTCGGAATTCGCGCAGTTTACTGATCAAAACTGGGCTTATTATAAAACGACAGTAGAATCATGGGGACAGGAATTTATCCCCTGCGTAATGGCGGGATATAATTACCAAATAACTAATCCAACCTCATCAAGTTTAAGTGTTCAGAGAACTGCAGATGGCGCCTATTACAAAACATTTACCAATATAGCCAAACGCAACGCATCAAAGAGCGGATTAATATTTATAGATTCATTTAACAACTTCAATGTCGATTCGCAGATAGAACCGACGCAGAGTTATGGTAACGTATATCTTGACCTGACAAGGACGGGATTCAAAGTCAATTAATTAATAAAAAAGACCGGGGGCTTGCCTTCGGTCTTTTTTATTAAGTATCGTTTTGTATAATACTGGATTTAGTAGACATGATGATCATCAGGCAAGTTATAGTAAGTGTTTTCATGGTATAATATTTTTAGCTTCATTGTTACCTGATATTTTGGTTTCATCGTTACCTGATTTGTAAGCCGCATGGGGTGTAAGCTGGATCAAAGATTTGAGCTCGTTTTTTTGGCGAACCTTGTAAACTTAAAAAAAGCATTCTCATTCATTCCTATTAATTCATTATTAATCGCTTATTAATACTTATTACTTTATTCGCAATTTAATAAGGTTTGACCGGCCGTTAAGTGCAGCTTTCATACCGCAGAACTATAAATAAAATTTATAAACCCTAAATAAACATGAATAAAAAATGAGAAAACTAATTATTATATCACTATTGCCAATAGTTTTAATCTTATCAACTAATAACAGTTTCGCCCAGGATTTAGCCCAAAATCCCTTTATCAGGCATATGTATACCGCGGATCCTTCAGCAAGAGTATTTAAAGATGGCCGGTTATATGTTTATGCTTCGCATGATGTGGATCCGCCACGCGGATGTGATTTAATGGATCAATACCATGTTTTTTCAACAGATGATATGGTAAACTGGAAAGATCACGGAGAAATATTACGTGCCAGCCAGGTTCCATGGGGCCGAAAAGAGGGTGGCTTCATGTGGGCCCCGGATTGCGTTTATAAAAATGGTATGTATTATTTTTATTTTCCCCACCCTAGTGGAACAGAATGGAATAAAACATGGAAAATTGGAGTTGCTACCAGCAAAAAGCCGGCAAGTGATTTTGTTGCGCAAGGATATCTTGAA
Source organism: Mucilaginibacter sp. (assembly GCA_028287925.1). Lineage (GTDB taxonomy): Bacteria > Bacteroidota > Bacteroidia > Sphingobacteriales > Sphingobacteriaceae > Mucilaginibacter. Next base: position 3,064 of record JAQBOS010000516.1, read on the forward strand.
TTAGGTAACGACAATTTTGCGATGATTGACCCATGTGTTTTCATTGATGATGACGGACAAGCTTATTTTTACTATGGCGGTGGTAATAGATGTGCTGGAGCCAAATTGAAAGACAATATGTCTGAATTGGCTCAACCTTTAGTATTTATGGAAGGGTTAAAGGATTTTCATGAGGCTACATGGGTATTTAAAAGAAATGGACTATACTATCTTACTTATGCTGATAACAATCAAGTGAATGGAAAAGGCGCAAACCGGTTGAATTATGCAACCAGTAAAAGCCCTTTAGGCCCATGGACTTACGAAGGCGTCTATTTGGATCCAACAGGTTGCGACACAAGCCATGGCTCGGT
>JAQBOS010000536.1 GCA_028287925.1 Mucilaginibacter sp.
ACAATGGGGGGGCTTGGCCTTATCTCCATTTGGTTTATTACCGATCCAAACTGGCTGATCTTATCAATGGTTGGCATTGGTTTGGCATGGGGAAGTATCCTTTCAATGCCTTATGCTATACTATCAAGCTCTATACCTGCAAAAAAGATGGGTGTTTATATGGGGATCTTCAATTTCTTTATTACTTTTCCTCAAATAGTAAGCAGCCTGACAGGAAGCATCATTGTGAAGCATTTGTTTAATGAACATTCGGTATATGCCATAATTATGGCCGGCGTATTTATGTTGCTGGCAGCCATATCTGTTTTATATGTTAAGGATGGAAAAAATACCCCTGCAAAAAATACCCCGGTAATAGAAACTGCTTAATTTTAAGCTCAAAGTCTTAAGCCATTAGTCCAAAGTCGTTTATTTATTCAAATTTTGACTTAAGATTATCGACTTAGGACTCAGGACTTGAGAAAGATCAATAAAAAACTGTAATTGGCACGGTTAATGGTTTTGTAAAAAAATGTATTATTGTATATTGCGTTCAACATACACAATGTACATATTTGGGGATAGAGACTAATAATTTTTAATGGAAGATAATATACTTAACCAGGAGCTGCTAGCTAATAGATTGATTGAAGAAGAGGAAGAAGAGTTTCATCACCTTAATAATCCTGCTGATGGCATAAAGCCCATCATTAAAAAATACCTTGGCGTGCCAAATCATGCCGATCAGCTGGAAAATAAATTTTATTTTACGGATGGTGATGCAAAAGTTGAGGTTACGGTAGTTACCGATGAAATTATCCGGGTAAGGTTAGCACCTCATGGCGTTTTTTTGGAGGAGTTTTCATACGCTGTACCTAAATTAGAGCAAAAAGCAATTGTTTTTGCCCTGCACGAGGATGAAAACGAGTTTCGCGTTTCAACCAATGTTGTAAACTGCCATATCCGCAAGGATGATTTCTTTATCTCATTTTCTGATAGCCAAAACCACATTACCAGCGCCGATGCAGTGCCTATGCACTGGGAAGAGAACGTGAAATTTGGCGGTTACTATGTTTACTGTACCAAAACCTGCAGCGCCGAAGAAAGCTTTTTCGGCCTTGGAGATAAACCTACAGAGCTTAACCTGCGCGGCAAACGATTAAAGAACTGGAACACCGACGCCTACTCATTTGCCTGGAACCAGGATCCGCTTTACCGCAGTATCCCTTTTTATATCAGCTTAAATGAAGGGATAGCACACGGGATCTTCTTTGACAATACTTTTAAAGCTCACTTTGATTTTGGCGCCGAAGATGCTACCAAAACAAGTTTTTGGGCTGATGGCGGCGAGCTGCAATATTATTATATCCATGGTCCGCATATGATGGACGTGGTAAAAAGCTACCATTTATTAACAGGCACGCACCCCATGCCGCCGCTTTGGGCGCTGGGCTATCACCAATGCAGGTGGAGTTATTACCCTGAGGCAAAGGTTAAGAAAATAGCAAACGGCTTCCGCGAAAATAAAATTCCGTGCGACGGGATCTACCTCGATATAGATTATATGGACGGTTACCGTTGCTTTACCTGGAACCGCAAATATTTCCCCGATCCTAAAAAGATGATCAAAGAATTAGCTGCTGACGGCTTTAAAACGGTAGTTATTATTGATCCGGGGATCCGTGTGGACGATAATTATTCGGTATTTAAAGAGGGTAAAGAAAATAGGTATTTCTGCCGCCGTTGCGACGATTACTTTATGGAAGGCCATGTATGGCCCGGCCGCTGCCAGTTTCCTGATTATACCAATCCCGAAGTAAGGGAGTGGTGGGGTGGTTTGTTTGACGAGCTGGTGCAGCTGGGTGTTGCAGGTGTTTGGAACGATATGAATGAGCCTGCCGTATTTGGCGCAGGTACTTTCCCCGATGATGTTCGCCACCAATATGATGGTTTCCGCGGATCGCACCGTAAAGCACATAATATTTATGGGATGCAAATGGTACGCGCTACCTATGAGGGTTTGCGTAAATTAATGAAGAATAAACGCCCTTTTACTATTACCAGGGCGGGTTATTCAGGCGTGCAGCGTTACTCTTCCGTATGGACGGGCGATAACGTAGCATCATGGGAACACTTAAAGCTGGGTAATATTCAATGCCAGCGGTTATCTGTATCCGGCATTTCTTTTTGCGGAACCGATATTGGCGGCTTTAGCGGCGAGCCTGACGGCGAGCTGTTTACCCGCTGGATCCAGATGGGCACCTTCTCGCCGTTTATGAGGGCGCACTCCGCAGGTGATACCAAGGAGCGCGAGCCATGGAGCTTTGGCGCGCCATTTACGGATATCAACCGTAAATTTATTGAGTTGCGCTACCGCATGCTGCCATATTTGTACTCCACCTTTTGGGAGCATCACCGCTATGGTTTCCCTATCCTGAGGCCGATAGTAATGCAGGAACAGGACGAGATCAGCAACCATTTCCGCCAGGATGAGTTTACTTATGGCGATAAAATTTTGATCTGCCCGGTGCTTGAGCCTGGTCAGCAGAGCCGTAAGGTTTACCTGCCTAAAGGCAAATGGTATAACTTTTGGACATACGAAATGGTTGATGGCGGGCAGGAGGTATTGGTACCAACCCCATTGGAAACTATCCCGGTATTTGTAAAGGCTGGTTCTGTTATTCCCGAATACCCGGTAATGCAATATGTTGGCGAAAAAGAAATTGAAGAAGTAAAGCTGAATATTTACTATAGTAATTATGAAGTTAATTCCTTTTTGTTTGAAGATTACGGCGAAACATTTGCCTACGAGCAGGATATTTACCTGGAGAAAAAGTTTGTGGTAAGTGGTAAAAGTACCGTTTTAACCGTTCAGCAATCAATGGAAGGTCTTTATACGCCACGCTATGAAAGCTATCATTTTAATGTTATTGGTTTGCCTTTTGCACCAACCAAAATATTAGCCGATGGTAAAGATGTGCCTTACAGCATTGACGAAAACAAATGCGTTGAATTTAAATTCACCAAGAACTTTAAACAGATAGAGATTGTTAAATAGTCCGGAAGTCGGAAAGTCAGTAAAGTCCGGAAGTCCGAAAGAAAGAGTTTGAGTGAAGATAAAACTTACGAAGTTTTCGAAACTTCGTAAGTTTGTTATCCTTCTCTGTCCCCGCAGGGTCTCTCAGAGAGGACCCTGCGTTGGGTTTGCTGAAATTTATGACATAAGAAAATGCTGGATACTTAGCACACGGCGCAGGGTCCCTTACAGGAGACCCTGCGAAGACAGAAGGTTAGAGATTAGTTGAACGCGGAAATTATGAGAAAACTTACGAAGTTTTTGAAACTTCGTAAGTTTGTTATCCATTTTATTTGGCCTTAACATATTATCTTTCAGACTTCCGGACTTTCCGTCTTTCGGACTAAAAATCACTATATTTGATCAACCAATTAGCTACCAATACTTAAATTATCTAACAGCCTTTACGGCCTCTCTATACTATGGCAAAAAAAATCGACACAACGGAACCTGCAACACCCGCAGCTAAATCTGCTCCTGCAAAAAAAACGGTTAAGCCAAAGGCAGAAGCCCTGAAAGAAAAAGCAGCACCAAAGGCGAAAGCTAAGCCGGCGGTAAAAGCAGCAATAACCGCTGCCCCAAAAACAAAAGTGGCTGCCAAAAAGAGTGTTTCGGCAACAGAAATACCTGTTTTAAAGGCTGTTGAGGTATATAGTCGTTTTACTGATTTTGATATTGCCTTGTTTAAGTCGGGTAAGCATTATAAGCTGTATGAAAAATTTGGCTCGCATGTGGTTGAGTTTAACGGTGTTGTTGGAACTTATTTTGCCGTTTGGGCGCCAAATGCGCAGTATGTTTCATTGATTGCAAATTTTAACGGCTGGGATCGCGGCTCACACCCTTTATATGTTCGTTGGGATGGTTCAGGGATCTGGGAAGGCTTTATTCCGAATATTGGCGTTGGCGAAACCTACAAATATTACATCAAATCATCAACCGGCGAGGACCTGGAGAAAAGTGACCCCTTTGCATTGCGGTGGGAAGTTGCCCCAAAAACAGCTTCAATAGTTGCCGATACTTTTTACGAGTGGAAAGATGCTGACTGGATGGCTACCCGTGAGGGACATAACGGACTAAACAGGCCATACTCGGTTTACGAGATGCACCTGGGCTCGTGGGCCAGGAATCATGAAAGCCCGGATGAATTTTTAACATATGATCAGCTTGCTGATAAATTGGTGCCCTATATAAAGGAAATGGGCTTTACGCATGTAGAGTTTATGCCGATAATGGAGCACCCGTATTACCCAAGCTGGGGATACCAGATCACCGGTTTTTTTGCCGCTTCATCAAGGTACGGTACACCTCAGCAACTGATGTACCTGGTTGAGCAATTACACCTGGCAGGGGTAGGGGTTATCCTGGATTGGGTGCCTTCTCACTTCCCCGGTGATATTCACGCGCTTTATAAATTTGATGGTACGCACTTGTATGAACATGCTGATGTACGCAAAGGCTTTCACCCCGACTGGAAATCATACATATTTAACTACGGGCGTAACGAGGTTCGCGCATTTTTAATAAGCAATGCCATTTTTTGGCTTGACAGGTATCATGCCGATGGCTTGCGTGTTGATGCTGTTGCATCCATGCTTTACCTTGACTACTCACGTAACCACGGCGAGTGGGAAACCAATATGTATGGCGGCAATGAAAACCTGGAAGCTATATCGTTTTTAAAAGAATTTAACGAAGCTGTTTACAGCAATTTCCCCGATACGCAAACTATTGCCGAAGAATCTACCGCATTTACGGGGGTAAGCCGCCCGGTTTATACAGGTGGCCTTGGTTTTGGCATGAAATGGATGATGGGCTGGATGCACGATTCGATCAAGTATTTTTCAACTGATCCGCTGTACCGTAAATATCATCATAACCAGATCACATTTAGCCTGATCTATGCCTTTACCGAAAACTTTATGCTGCCTTTTTCGCATGATGAGGTAGTATATGGCAAAGGATCAATGCTGCGCAAAATGCCTGGCGATGAGTGGCAGCAATTTGCAAACCTGCGCCTGCTCTACAGCTATATGTTTACTCATCCGGGTACCAAACTATTGTTTATGGGTGGTGAATTTGGGCAGGGAACTGAATGGAACTTCCAAAACTCGTTAGACTGGTATTTACTGGAGTATCCAAATCACCAGGGCATAAAAGAAACGGTTAAAGCGTTAAATCATTTATACAGGGATGAGCCTGCATTGTACGAGAAAGGCTTTGAATGGAGCAGTTTTGAATGGATTGATGGCGGTAACTCAAACGATTCTATCCTGGTTTATAACCGCAAAGGGCACGATGTGGTAAATGACCTTGTTATTGTACTAAACATGACCCCCATAACCCACCAGGGCTACAGGATTGGCATGCCATCAAAAGGTAAATGGACCGAGATCTTTAATTCGGATGCTAAGGCTTATTGGGGCAGTGGGGTCGAAAATAACGAACCGCTTGCTACCGAAGCAGTTAACTGGCACGGCAGAGATAACTCAATTAGTATTGCTGTACCTCCGTTAGGGGCAGTTGTATTTAAAAAATCGGCTATAGTGCCCCCTAAATACGAATTGAAAAAGTAACAGGTAAAATGTTAAAAACTTAATTATTTCGAACAAAACCTTTTTTAACGGGTTAACGTAACAGTAGTATTGAATCTTAAAAACGGTCAATTTACACATTATGAATCCAAAATATCGTTCTTTGTACCTGATGATAGCTTTTGCAGGATTGTTGTTCCTTGCGTACGATGCTTTTCTTGCTTACCCGGATATTAACCCGCTTAGAGTGCTGTTAATCTCTTTTTCAGATATGATCTTTTTTTTCCTGGCGTACAAAACGTACCCTGCTGATGAAGGCGTGACAATGAAAACCAGCAAAGTGAAATCGTATCAATAGTTATAGAATACTGTTAAGTATATATAAGCCTCACCAGCTTTTAATTGACCATAAGCATGCTCAATTAAAAGCTGATTGCTTTTTAAGCTCTTTTTTATATTAAAAACATATTAGCAAGCGGTCAGTTTCTAAAGAAATTTAAACTCAACACTATGAACCCTAAATATCTTGTCCTTTACATAGTTGCCGCAACGCTTGCCCTGGGCCTGGCAATTTACCAGGCTGTTACCACATACCCGGTAATTAACTATAGCAGGGTGGGGCTTAATCTAATTATCTCCTTGTTCTTTTATTACCTGGCCTACAAAACCTATCACATAAAAAAGGATCAGGAATTGATGTGAAATCTTATTCTGCAGTTATACCAAATG
>JAQBOS010000541.1 GCA_028287925.1 Mucilaginibacter sp.
TGCCATGGTGTATAAGTAAGCAACGTGATGGTTCGGCTCGTTACCATGGGCATACTGGCCAACTAAACCAGTAACATCAAGGGTTGATCCTTTACCAAATACTTTTGAATCCATTGTAAATAATGAATCGAGCTTTTCACAAAATTTCTTTTTACCACCCATCAAACTAATCAAACCGGGAATATCCTGTTGTACCTGCCAAACATATTGCCAGGCATTTCCTTCGGTATAATCACCGCCAATGGCCAGCTGCCCGCTATCCAAATTAGCAAAAGGGCGAACCCAATCACCATTTGAAAGCCTGCCGCGCATCAGGTTGGTCGACTTATCAAAAAGATTGACATAAAATTTAGAGCGCTTAATGAAATAATTATAATCTCCTGGTTTGTGCAATGCTTTGGCTAATTGGGCGGCGCACCAATCATCGTATGCTGCCTCCAGTGTGCGGGACACGGCTTCCCGTTTAACGGCATCTGAGGGTAGGTAGCCATAATGCATATAAAGGTTCCAGTTGTATTTTGGGTTTTTATTTTGGGTAAGCGTGGCTTTTATAGCGGCAAATACTTTCTCTTTATCAAAACCCTTTATTCCCTTTAAACTGGCATCAACCATAACGGGTATGGAATGATTGCCTATCATGGCATAGCTTTCCTTGCCCCAAAGCGTCCAAACCGGCAACAGGTGTACCGCGTTAAAATGCTGCACCATACTTTCAACCATTTGCCCGTCTTTAGTCGGACAAATAATAGTATAAAGTGGATGCGCTGCGCGATAAGTATCCCATAAAGAGAAAGTGGAATAAAAAACCGTATCTGCTGATTGGTGCACTTTACCATCGGCGCCGCGATAGCTGCCATCAACATCGGCAATATTATTTGGCTGGATAAGGGTATGGTAAAGGCTGGTGTAAAAGGTGATCTTTTGCTGCTGCGTTCCTTCGGCTTTAAGCTTACCCAGGTAGTTTTCCCAAATAGCGGCGGCATCAGCCTTAACTTTGTCGAAAGGCTTATTTATTGTTTCGGCAAGATTTTTAGTTGCGCCCTCAATGCTTACTGCTGATATAGCAACCCTTGCTTCAATCGTTTCGCCGGGCCTGGTGTCAAAATCAATAACTAAACGGCGATGCGTATCGCCGTCAATAAAATGAGATCCCTTAAATGCTTTACTAAATCGGGCCACAAAGAACACCTTTTTATCAACCCACTGGCTGGTGTAGGCATAACCGCTGATGTTGTTTTTACCTGTGATATTTATATGCCCTTCGGAAACGTGGTTTTCAAGTTCTTCCTTGCTATCAACCAAACCGCTTTGCAGATCAATAAGCAGGTGCGATGCTCCGGTATTATTATAAGTATAACGGTGCACGCCGGTATGTGCCGATGCAGTGAGTTCCGCTTTTATATTGTTGTTACTTAAAACTACCGTATAAAATCCGGGACTTGCTTTTTCTGTCGATTTTGAGAACCTGCTTGTGAAATGTTCAGGTTGATTTCCCTGGTATGGGAAAAACAGTACGTCACCCAGGTCAACACCTCCGGTACCGCTCAGGTGGGTATGGGCAAAGCCGGTTATGGTGGGATCTTCATAACGATAGCCGGAGCAATAGTTCCAGCCGAAGTTGCCGGTTTCGGGGCTTAGCTGCACCATACCGAAAGGGACCGTAGCGCCCGGAAAGGTATGGCCGTTTGCTGATGTGCCGATGAAGGGATCAACATATTGGTTATAGGATTGAGCGAATATGCTGGCGCTTGCTAAAAACAGAATTAAGTATACGCTTAGTTTTTTCATTGTGCTAAGTAGCTTATAAATGATATAAATAAGCAGCCGGATCAAGCACCTTACCTTCGGCTGTTTGCAGCTGTAATAAGTTTTGCCCGCTGTTTGTATCATCAGCTAAATAATAACCTTTAATAGCGTAGTAGCCTTTTTTTAGATGGAGCAAAGCTTTTTGTGGTTCAACATAGCTATTTCTGTCCCTGTTTACCACTATCACATTATCCAAAAACAGCAACGGACTATCCTCAAAACCTGAAGTTAGCTGATAATCGCCTTCTATATTAATTTTTATATAGCCGTTTACCTTAACCCAGTTATTAATTGGGTTGTTAGTTATGGGAATTATAAAAGTCTGCGGAAGGTTAAGGGTTCCGGTTATTGCAGGTGCAATAGTATCCAGCTTTTTGTAGTTCATTTCCTTTGTTTTGTACAAGCTAAAACTTAAACCCGGCTGCAGATTGCCTGTACTATCAACGGGATTAACCATTACATGCTTTATAAATTCCCTTTGTAAGATATGCTGATTATCGAGCGTCCATGTGGTATAGGCAAAAAGCTTAACGCTATCTGTTAGCGCCTCATTTATTTTTACGGGGAACAATGTGGCAGATGCTGTGCTATCCGGCGCTTTACCATTTAAAGAATAACGGACCTTCGCACCTTTTAAAGGATAATTTAACGTTAAAGAATAATGATTATGGTTGGTAACCACATCGCCCATGTTCTCAATATTTGGCAAACGGGCATTCAGATCCCATAGTTTAAATAAACCGTACTGCTGATTGAGCTTATATGCAAACCTGCTGATGTTTTTATTTTCTTTTGATGACCAGCCCAGCTCGGCAACTGCCAAAGCCCGGGGATAAACCATATATTCAAGGTGTTTGAGGTTTGGCACCTTTTCGGCCCAGATATTGCCCTGCACACCCATAATATATTTAGCTTCATCAGCGCTTAGCTGTTTTGATTGCGGCTCATAGTTATAAACCATTTGCCATGGTACGGGCGGGTTCCAGCCTATGGGTTCCAGGCTTTCATTAGCCTGGGGTGCATCAAAGTACATATAAGGCAGCGGTGTCATCACTACGGGATGGTGCATTTTGGCGGCTGCTATGCCTCCAGCTTCGCCTTCCCAGCTCATTACCGTTGCCGATTGGGCAAGACCGCCCTGCAGGATCTCGTCCCAGCCAATCAGCTTTTTATTTTTTGAGAGCAGGAATTTTTCTATCTGTTTGATGAAATAGCTTTGAACCTGCTCAGGTTTTGTAAGGCCTTCTTTTTTCATCAGGGCTACTGCGGTGGGGCTTTTCAGCCACTCCACAACTTCGGCTTCATCGCCACCTATGTGGATGTACTGATTTGGGAAAAGATCAATAACCTCGGTAAGCACATTTTCCATAAAGGTAAAGGTGTTTTCGCTTGGGTCGAGCATCCGCACTCGATGTATGGCTCCGGTTGAATCCTGGCAGCCAAGCTCCGGGTAAGCAAATATGGCGGCTTCGCTATGGCCGGGCATTTCAATCTCGGGCAGTACGGTTACAAAGCGTTCTCTGGCATATTTTAACACTTCGCGGATGTCGTCCTTAGTATAAAAGCCGTCGCGGCCGCCATCTATCAAATTATCCAGCTTCCTGAATTTCCCCTGCTTTTCATAAAAGCTGATCTTTGAACCAATATCTGTAAGCTTCGGATATTTATCTATTTGAATGCGCCAGCCTTCATCATCGGTTAAATGCCAGTGAAATACATTTAGCTTATAATGCGCCATCATATCAATATACTTTTTAACCTCATCAACCGTAAAAAAATGACGGCTTACATCTAAACTTAATCCGCGCCATCCAAATCTTGGCTCATCTGCTATAGTACATTCAGCTATTCGTAAAGGCGCGGGTCCGGTAGCCGGTAAAAGCTGGATCAGCGATTGAATCCCATAAAAGATCCCATCACTGTTGCCTGTAATGTTTACATAAGTTTTTGTGATGTTTAAATAGTAACTGCCATTGGCACGGGTAGAATCTATCAAAAGCCTGATAACCGCCACGGTTGGTTTTATCCTTAATTTTAAGTGCAGCTTATAGTTTTTAGCAAGGTAGTTTTGCAGGTAGATGCCGGTAGTTTTATTGGCTTCGTCAAC
>JAQBOS010000581.1 GCA_028287925.1 Mucilaginibacter sp.
TGTAAAAAAGCTACTTCCGCTTGGAAATATTCCATGGATAAAGCCAGTGCTGCAATTGTATAAGATTTTGCGCCTGCTTAAAACAGAAGCTTTTTTTAAGAATGCTTTATTGCCTGATGCTTATAAAGAACAAATAAAAGGTTTGGAGGCTTTCTAACTCTTAAAACGCCGAATTCAAAATTAGTCTGTCTTCAAAAACTTAATCAACTTATTCTAACCTAATTAACTTAATTAACCAATTGACCCGCCCCTTCCTTCTTTTCATCAAACAACAGGCATTATCGTGCTTGTTCCCCGTATTGGTTTTTATACTGTTGGGCATATCGCACTTTTTTACAGGCTTTATTTACAGGTATGATTTTATGCTAATTGGCTGTATAATTATCCAGGCTGTTTTGTTCTTTTTAAAAGTGGAAACCGGGGACGAAGTGATCGTAATTTGTGTATTTCACTTATTGGGGCTACTGATGGAACTATTTAAAGTACATATTGGTTCATGGACTTATCCGGAATATGCACGCACCAAATTTTTTGGGGTGCCTTTATACAGCGGTTTTATGTATGCAAGTGTTGCAAGCTATATGTGCCAGGCATGGCGAAGATTTAATTTAAAACTGTATAACTGGCCAAAACATTGGGCAGCACGGGTAATTGGCGCACTAATTTATCTTAATTTTTTCAGCAATCATTTTATTATTGATGTGCGTTATTGGATAGGCCTGCTTATTCTTTTCTTTTTCAGAAAAACCGTTGTAAGCTTTTATATCGAAAACAAAGCTTATAAAATGCCCGTGATCCTTTCTTTTTTATTGATCGGCTTTTTTATATGGCTCGCCGAAAACGTTGCCACAAGGCTTGGCGCATGGAAATATGCCTATCAGCATAAAACCTGGGCTATAGTTGATTATCAAAAAATAAGCTCGTGGTCATTTTTGGTTATTGTTAGCTTTATTATTATAACCGAACTAAAAGCTTTAAAAAAGAAGATAGATAAGCCGGAAAAAAAGCACTCCCCGGGCGTTGAATAAGTGTTAAAAAATAATACCTGGCATAAGCAACCATGTTTAAAACACAGATAACTTAAGCCAGGTACGATTGTATCATTAACCTTTATAGGGGCAATGAATTAGCAGACTACCAGCCAGTACCTTTTTTAGCGTTACCGTTTTTTATGTGTTCTTCAGCAGTTGCTTTACCCATAATTGCGGCCATTTTGTTACCGGCACTGTCTTTTCCTGTTGCAATGTATCTTCCTGATTTAATGTCAATAACAGGATCGATCATTGGTACATTTTTAGTTTTTGTTTTTACTGAATACGCAGTAATGCCATTTGTTGTTGCCATGATAAGTTTTGTTTTTTTTAGATTAAACCCTTGTTAGGGCATTTTGTTTTTAAATAGGTTTTATAAGCGATATCTATATATATCACGATGCCAAGTTATATAATTATGCTTAACAAACAAATTTAACTTGGGTTGAGTTCATTAATAGTTATTAACAATATGTAAACCCATTATTAATCCTTGTTTTATTTAAACAATTAAATTTGCTTAACAGATGTTCAATAATAAGCTGATTTTCTTAATATTGAACAGATTTTCAAGTAAAACACAATCAACATCATGAAAAATAGAGATTCAAGCATCCTGTATTTATTGTTAGGTATATATGCATTAATGGTAAACTGGTACTATAATCATAACCTTATACTACTACTAATCAGCTACATATTCTGGCCGTTGTACCTTATTTACGAGTTACTGACCGGTAATCTTTCTCATGGTATGTGGAAAGAGATCCCGCTATCCTATTTTAAATAAACAGGTAAAAATACACCTGTTTGTGAGGAAAAAACGTAGCTCAATAATGTTAATAAACATGGCCGGCGAACTGCCAATTGTTAAAAAATGTAAAAAACGAAATACTTTATATTAAATTTAGCTAAAAGTCGTTCCTTTGCTAAATAATCATATATGAAGAAAATTTCACTTATTGCTATTTTGTTATCGGGCATTTTATTTCTGGAAAACTGTAAAAAAGATACAGTGGTAGCCACTTCCGTTTCAACATCCTTAATGATCGCTAATATAAAAGACAGTACCTGGTATACCGATACTGTTACCTCAACGTTAACATTTAACTCAGCAGCCAAAACCAAAACCTTTACATGCGAAGGAACTGCTTTTAACAGGAGGATAACTATCTCTCTTACTAAAAGCACATCCATTAACTCAAGCGGTTTCCCTTTAGGCACCTATACTGTTGATGCTACGCCAAATCTGCAGCTTGCATTTTTAACGCCTCAAAGAGATTCGCAGGGTAATATAGTTTATACGCCCAATGGCGTGGTTGCACCCGGCTCTGGCTCTGTGGTTGTTTCGGCGGTTGACTCTGTGAAGAACCTGATAACCGGAACATTTAGCTTTACAACCCTTGTAAATAACTATGATACTAACGGGAATATAACTTCTGTAACTGTATCCGGTATTTCGGGAGGTGGGTTTAATAGTGTACCTTATAAGTTTACTACTAATTAATATTTGCTGATAACAGCTACTGCACTAATATTTACTTTTTAAATAAAAAAGGTATGAAAGCATTCTCTTTCATACCTTTTTTTGTTAAATACCGTACCCGGTAACAGCATAAAAAACACTTGATTTAAGAATTATTACCTTTGCAAAAATTTAATTGAATGCCGCAAAAAAATAAAGCTGTTTTTTTAGATCGTGATGGCGTGCTGAACCAGGAAATGGGCGACTATGTACGCCGGATTGAAGACTTCCATATCCTTAATAATTTTGATGCCTTAAAAACCCTCCAGGATAAGGGGTATTTACTATTGGTGGCTACTAACCAGGGCGGCCTGGCTAAAGGCTGGTATAATGAGGATGAGCTTGCTAAAATGCATAACAGCCTGAAGGAAACATATCATGAACATGGGGTTGAGCTAACCGACTTTTTTTATTGCCCGCACCATCCTGACTTTACAGGGGATTGTGATTGCCGCAAGCCAAAACCCGGTTTGTTATTACAGGGGATAGAAAAGTATGATCTCGATCCGGCAAAATCCTACTTTATTGGCGACAGGGAACGTGATGTAGAAGCAGGCACAGCAGCAGGTGTAAAAGGCATTTTAATTAACAGCGATCAGCCAATAAGTGAAGTATTGGATTTGATTGAGTGAGATTAGAGATCAGAGGCTGGAGATTAGTTTTTAATATCAGATAAATTTCAAATAATCAAAACAACATTGCAACTTTAAAACTTTCCAACCTTACAACAATATAAGCAAAGCATGACCCTGAAACGCTATTTAAATAACCTTGATTCGTTGATAGCTGCCATTATTGGTTTTTATGTTATTTATCTGTTCACTGCTTATAGCGGGGTGGGTATTTCTCCTGATTCTATTATGTACGCAAGTACAGCAACCAATATCCAGGCACATGGCTCATTGTTAACGTTTAACAAAGGGCCGCTGGTGTTTTTCCCGGTATTTTATCCTTTTTTCCTGGCTGTTATCCAGTTCATTTCCCGCGTTGATCCGATTGAAGGCGGGGCAATGATCAACGCTGCCTTATTTGCTGCTGTGATATTCACCAGCGGCTGGATAATGGAGAAATTTATATCCCATTCCCGCATTTATAAATTACTCATACTGGTTGCCATTATTCTGAGTCCCGGGTTATTGGAGATCTATACATATCTGTGGTCTGAAACCTTATTTATTTTTGAGATCCTGCTCTTCATCATTGCTTATTGGAAATATCTGCAAACACATAGCACCAAAGCTTTAATATGGGTTGCGATTATTACCGCTGTTAGCTGCATTACCCGTTATGCCGGCGTAACAGTTGTAGGTGCGGGAGGATTAATGTTATTGCTGGATAATAAACTGACCATTAAAAAGAAGATAAGCCATATTTTAATATTTGGTTTTGTTTCCGTTTCACTGCTTGTTGGCAATTTGGTCCTAAACAGGATAAATTCGGGCTTAAGTACTGGTACGCGGTATCCTTCAATCACTCCTTTTATTGATAACCTGTACTATTTTGGTACCGTAATTTGCGATTGGGGCAGTTTAAGTAAAGCCGCATATCCTTTTGCAGCTGTTATTACTTCGGTAGTTTTACTTGCTTTAATCGGCATTTTGCTTTGGAAGGCTTTTAAAGGCCGCATAAACAGTTATGAAAACATTGTAATTGCATTTGCAGTAGTTTATGGGCTTTTTATAGTGATCTCGGCAAGTATCTCCCGCTATGAGCGCATCAATAGCCGCCTGCTCTCGCCGATGTTTATTCCGCTGCTTATATCGTGTACCAGTTGGGTTCCTGACGTTTTAATACTGATAAAATCAAAAGCCAGGTATGTGCTGGCAGCGATTGCCATTATTTTAATGCTGGCCTTTGAATATTCCACAGTTTTAACTGATTACCAGCGATATGATGACGAATGTGATTACGGCGTGCCGGGCTATAGTGATGACGACTGGAATAAATCGGAATTTATAGTATATCTAAGACATCATAAAAACCTGTTTAAGCCCGGCATCCCGATATATACAGACGCTGATGAGGCCGTCTACTTGTTTACCCGGATGTCATCTACCGTAATCCCGCATAAGGAGCCCGAAGCCGCTGTTCAAAAATTTTATGCCCAAAAGCGTTTTTATCTTATCTGGTTTGATAACCTGTATAATACGGAGTTGATAAACCTGCCGGATATTATGAAAAATAAAAAACTGGTTCAGATTGGCGGCGCGAAAGAAGGTCGGGTGTTTTTGTGTGAAGAGAAATAGCCGGGTTAGCAAATTATAATTCAACGCCACCCGTAGAGACGCAATGCATTGCATCTCCCGAAGGACAGGCAAACCGCTATAAATTAAAGACTTGCACCACGGGAGACGCGAAGCATCGCGTTTCTACGACGTAAAATCTAATATGATGAAACGAAGAAGATTCATACAAAATGCAGGTCTGTTAGGCATCGCCCCGTTGGTAACTCCTTCGTTTGTCGCGGAAGCCTCTGAAATAAGTCTTTCTACAGGAAATACCCGAAAGTTCTGGTTAAACTATCTCGAAAAATTAGCCGACCCCATATTAACCGCACTTGCCGTTGATCAGCTTAAAGAAAAAATGCCGGTTGAGGCAAAAGAACCCTCAATGGTTAACGACAGGGCAAAATACACACACCTGGAAGCTTTTGGGCGCTTACTGGCCGGGATTGCCCCATGGCTGCAGGCTGATCAATCAAATGCTGCTGAAAAACAATTACAGGCAAAATATTTCAGACTCGCTTTAAAGGGAATTGAGAATGCCACAAACCCCGCTGCAAAAGATTATATGAACTGGGGCGATGAAGGCGGCCAGCCTTTGGTTGATGCGTCCTTTTTTGCTTACGCCCTGATCCGCTGCCCAAAACTCTGGAATAGCCTTGAAGGTACTGTGCAGAAAAACGTAATCACCTGCCTGCTAAAAACCCATAAAATAAAGCCGCCTGAAAATAACTGGATCTTGTTTGCAGCCATGATCGAGGCGTTTTTTATCAGCATAAATGAGTCTTTTGATGCAACGAAGATAGAATACGCCATAAACAAACATAAGGAATGGTATAAAGGTGATGGCATGTATGGTGATGGCGCCGAATTTCATTGGGACTATTACAACAGCTTTGTGATCCACCCCTACCTGTATGATGTTTTAAAGATAGTATCTGTTAAAAATGCTGTGTTTGAACCTGTAAGACAGCAGGTGTTAAAACATAATTTACGATACGCCATAATCCAGGAACGTTTGATAGCCGCCGATGGAAGCTATCCGCCGATTGGCCGGTCAATAACTTATCGCATGGGTGCGTTCCATCATTTGGCAAATATGGCCCTTCAGCATCAATTACCGCAACAGCTTAATCCTGCACAGGTAAGGTGTGCTTTAACCGCTGTTATTAAAAAAAACACCGCTAAAGAAATGTTTGATGATAATGGCTGGCTGCGAATTGGCTTGTACGGGCACCAGCCATCATTAGCCGAAGGGTATATTTCAACCGGCAGTTTATACTTATGCTCAGCTATATTATTGCCATTGGGTTTGCCTGAGTCTGATCCTTTTTGGAGTGCACCTGATGAAGAGTGGACGGCAAAGAAAGTATTGAATGGTGTTGATTTGGCGGCAGACCACGCTTTGTGATTTGCGATAGCAGAAACCAGAATTAAATTTCGCTCAAACAACTAATCAACAAGCAAATCGAAATTTAATTTTGATTTAACAAATCGTTCCCTATATTTGCAGCGCTCATCTATAGTTTTACTATACAAAAAATGAACGGTTATACATTATATCATTTGCATCTGCACCATCACCACCATGTGGTGATTAGATAAATGTATGTTTCTACGTGAAATAACAACCCTCCGTTTATATTTTTATTATAGTTCCTTAAAATCATTCAGTGAAAACACTTAAAATAGCGATCCAAAAATCGGGTCGGCTCAACGAAAAATCCGTTGAATTACTAAAAAATTGCGGCCTTAATTTTGAAAATTACAAGAGCTCGCTGATCTCTCCAGTTTCAAACTTCCCGCTCGAAATTCTTTTTTTGCGCGATGACGATATCCCTGAATACGTTCAGGATGGCATTGCCGACCTGGGTATTGTTGGCGAAAACGTGATCCAGGAAACCGAAGTTAAAGTAAGTTACCTGCAACGCCTTGGTTTTGGCAAATGCTCGCTTAAAATAGCCGTACCAAACACCAACGATATTCAAAGTCTTGCTGACTTGAATGGCAAATCCATAGCGACCACCTATCCTGTAATACTTGGTAAATTTTTAAAGGAAAACGGAATAACTTCCGACATCCGTACTATTTCAGGCTCTGTAGAAATTTCACCGGGCCTTGGGTTAAGCGATGCTATTTGCGATCTGGTATCAACAGGCGGTACACTTAAAAGCAATGGATTAAAGCCATTTGCCGATGTAATGTCGTCAGAGGCAATGCTGATTGGTCGTAAAGGCAGTGAAAACGAAGACCTGGTGCAAGAATTAATTCAGCGTATTCAATCGGTATTAAGAGCCAAAGAAACCAAATATGTAGTTTTGAACGTTCTTAAAGACAATTTACCTAATATCATTGCTTTATTACCGGGTGTTAAAAGTCCATCAGTAGTACCATTGGCCGAAGAAAACTGGGTTGCTGTGCACACTGTTATCCCCGAACGTGATTTTTGGGACAGGATAAGCCAGCTAAAACAAGCCGGCGCACAGGGCATTGTAGTAATGCCGATTGAGAAGATAATATTGTAGGCGAAGCCCCCTGGCCCCCTAAAGGGGGAGCGATTGGCGGGGTTCATATAACAGAAGTTAAACATCAGGACGTAACACCCCTTTAGGGGGTTTGGGGGCGTGAACTATGAAGGTATTCAACTATTCAGATTTAACTAAGGCAGATATTCTTGACCTTGTTCAGCGTAACGTTGACCCGGCTAACGAGATCCGCGCTATTGTTGAGGATGTGATTGCACATGTTCAGCAAAACGGCGATAGCGCGCTGCTTGATTATGCTTTGAAATTTGATAAAGTTGAGCTGGAGAAGCTATACCTGGACAAAGATGAGTTAGTGGAAATAGCTGCTACAGTTACAGCCGAGCAAAAAGCCGCGCTCGAAGTTGCCTATAACAACATTTACAAATTCCACCAAACACAGCTTAAAGCAGAAGATAAGGTTGAAACCATGCCAGGTGTGACCTGCTGGCGCGAATTAAGGCCGATTGAAAAGGTTGGCCTGTATATCCCCGGAGGGTCTGCTGTTTTGCCAAGCACTTTTTTAATGCTGGGAATCCCTGCGCAAATAGCCGGATGCCATGAAATTGTAGTGTGTTCGCCTCCTCAGAAAAACGGGAAAGTAAATGCATTTATAGCTTATGTTGCCTTATTGCTTGGAATTGATAAGATCTACCTTGCAGGCGGTTCACAGGCTATAGCGGCAATGGCTTACGGAACGCAAACCATTACAAAGGTTGATAAGATCTTTGGTCCAGGGAACCAGTTTGTTACCAAGGCTAAAACCATCATCCAGTCAACCACTACCACCGCTATTGATATGCCTGCGGGCCCATCAGAAGTGTTAGTTATTGCTGACGAAACTGCCAACCCGGTTTATGTGGCTGCGGACCTGCTGGCCCAGGCAGAACACGGGATGGATAGTCAATCAATATTGGTTTGCACATCAAACAAAATAGCAGAAGATGTTCTGGCTGAGCTTGATAAACAACTGCCGGTATTGCCCCGTGCAGAAATTGCAAAAGTAGCTCTGGAAAACTCGTACATAGTGATAACAAACACTTTGGAAGAGGCAATAAATTTCAGTAATGCTTACGCGCCGGAGCACCTGATATTGGCAACTGTAAACTGGCAGCTAATCACTGCGGGCATTATCAATGCAGGTTCAGTTTTCCTTGGGAACTTAACGCCTGAAAGCGCCGGTGATTATGCTTCAGGAACAAATCATACTTTACCCACAAGCTCATATGCAAGGGCCTATTCAGGGGTATCTGTTGATTCGTTTGTGAAGAAGATCACCTTTCAGCATATAACGCCGGAAGGAATTCAGAATATCGGGCCTTCTGTTGAGATCCTGGCAGAATTGGAGAGTTTACATGCGCATAAGAATGCGGTAACGGTGAGAATGAAGTAATAATAAAATTGTCATTGCGAGCGACAGCGTGGCAATCGCAAACTATGCATCACCGCCACACATAGTTCGCGATTGCTTCGTACCTCGCAATGACAAACAAAAAGATTTAAAGAAAATGTTTAGCATAGATAATTTATTAAGAGAAAACATAAAAAACTTAACCCCCTATTCATCCGCCCGTGATGAGTACCAGGGAGAGGCAAGCGTGTTCTTGGATGCCAATGAAAATGCTTACGGCTCACCACTTGAGCAGCAGTATAACCGCTACCCTGATCCTTTACAGTTTGAAGTTAAAAAGCGTTTAAGTGAGATAAAAGGGGTACCACCCCGTAATATATTTTTGGGTAATGGAAGCGACGAGGCTATCGACATATTATTCCGCAGTTTTTGTAATCCCGGCGTAGATAATGTGATCCTGGTACCTCCTACTTATGGCATGTACCAGGTATCGGCTAATATAAATGATATTGAGGTAAAGAATATCCCGCTTACTGAAGAGTTTCAGCTTAATTTGGATGGTATTGCCGAAGCTATTGATAATAATACCAAGCTAATCTTTATCTGCTCACCCAATAACCCTACCGGTAATTCAATTGACCGCGCGGATGTGGAAACGCTGCTGGCTAATTTCAGTGGTATTGTGGTCGTTGATGAGGCTTATATAAACTTTAGCCGTCAAAAAACCTTTATCCAGGAGTTGACCGAATATGCCAACCTTGTAGTTTTACAAACGCTTTCAAAAGCATGGGGGCTAGCCGGTTTACGTGTGGGAATGGCCTTTGCAAGTGAAGAAATTATTGAGGTGATGAACAAAGTAAAACCTCCATACAACGTGAATGAGGCGTCACAGCAACTTGCTTTGCAGGCACTGGCAAATGTAGATTTGGTAAACCTTTGGATAAAAGAAACACTACAGCAAAGGGATCAACTCGTTTTAAGCTTAAAAAACTTTGATTTTGTGGTAGATATCTACCCTTCTGATGCTAATTTCATCCTTGTAAAAACCACTGATGCCAATGGGATCTATAACTTTCTAGTTAAACAAGGGATCATCGTACGCAATCGTTCAAAGGTTGAATTGTGCGAGGGGTGTTTGCGAATAACTGTGGGCACGCCTGACGAAAACAATATATTACTCCAAACTTTACAAAATTTTAAATGAGCAAGCAGCAGAAAATATTATTTATTGACCGCGATGGTACGCTGATAAATGAAACCCCGGATGAGCAGATAGACTCCTTTGCCAAGCTTACCTTTTATCCTGGGGCTTTGCAATATCTGCCAAAAATTGCAAAAGAACTCGATTTTGAGTTAGTAATGGTTACCAACCAGGATGGTTTAGGAACAGCTTCATACCCGGAGGATACGTTTTGGCCTGTGCAGAGCTTTGTTTTAAAAACTTTTGAGAATGAAGGTGTGGTATTTTCAAATATCTGTGTCGACAGAACCTTCCCCAAAGAAAACGCCCCTACCCGTAAACCGGGGATCGGAATGTTGCTTCAATATTTTGATGCTGAAAAATATGACCTGAAAGGATCATTTACCATTGGCGACCGTAAGAATGATGTGCTGCTTGGTCATAATTTAGGTGCAAAAGCTATCTGGTTGAATGACAATTCAAATTTAGGGAGTCATGAGTTTAATGGAAAAGCTGAGGAAGATGCTGTAAAAAGTACTGTTGCCCTTGAAACTACCGACTGGGAAAAGATCTACGAATTTTTAAAGCTTGGCGAACGTGTTATTGAACACCGCCGCAGCACCAAAGAGACAGACATCTATATAAAAATAAACCTTGATGGTACAGGCGAGGCTAAAGTATCAACCGGTGTTCATTTTTTTGATCATATGCTTGATCAGATTGCGCGCCACGGCAGTATTGATTTAGAAGTTGTTGCAAATGGTGACCTGCATATTGACGAGCACCATACTATTGAGGATACCGGCATAGCCCTTGGCGAAGTTTTTGCTTTAGCCTTAGGAAATAAAAAAGGCATTGAGCGTTACGGATTTTGCCTGCCAATGGACGACTGCCTGGCACAGGCAGCCATTGATTTTGGCGGCCGTAACTGGATTGTTTGGGACGCTGAATTTAAAAGGGAGAAGATCGGCGAAATGCCAACGGAGATGTTCTTCCACTTTTTCAAATCGTTCAGTGATGCAGCAAAAGCCAACCTGAACATAAAAGCCGAAGGTGACAACGAGCACCATAAAATTGAGGCTATATTTAAAGCCTTCGCAAAAGCTATAAAAATGGCCGTTAAAAGAGATGTGAATAACATGGTTTTACCGTCAACTAAAGGGTTGCTATAGAAGCAAGAAGTCAAGATGCAAGAGTCAGGAAGAAAAAGAAAATCTTGATTCCTGACTCTTGATTTCTTGACTCTCTAAAACATAATACATGATAGGAATAATTACATACGGCGCCGGGAACATATTCTCATTGACAGCAGCTTTGGAGCGGTTGAATATTCCTTATGGAATGATAAATAAGGAACAAGATTTTGAGCAATTTGATCGTTATATTATTCCGGGTGTAGGGCATGCCGGAGCCGCTATGAATAAACTAGAGCAAACAGGCCTTGTTCCTAAAATAAAATTGCTTACCAAGCCTGTTTTGGGCATTTGTGTAGGAATGCAGTTGCTGACTGAATTTTCTGAAGAAGGTAATTCTGAACTTTTGGCTATTGCTCCGGTCAAA
>JAQBOS010000010.1 GCA_028287925.1 Mucilaginibacter sp.
TAGAAAGCTTATCGAACATCGCCTCAGAATTTTCAGCCTTTGCAAAAATGCCCGATACCAAGCTTGAACGGATAAATATTTTTGACGTATTAACCCAGGCTGTTACCATTTTTAAACAAATGGATAATGTTAAAATTGTATTTCATAACCCTGAGAATCCTTTTATTATAAACGCCGACCGCGACCAGCTACTGCGCTGTTTTAATAATTTATTAAAAAATGCTATTGAAGCAGCGCCTGCTGAAAGGTATGGCATAATTGAAATTAATTACCTGGTAACCCATAAAAATATTTTGCTTACCATAAAAGACAATGGCAATGGCATTCCCGAAAATTTACGTGAAAAGATCTTTGAGCCCAATTTTACTACAAAAAGCTCTGGTACCGGGCTTGGATTAGCCTTTGTTAAAAACTCCGTTGAAAACGCAGGTGGTAAAGTTTGGTTTGAAACCCAGCTTAGCCAGGGCACCACCTTTTACTTTAGCCTGCCTTCGGCTTTGGTGTAGCGTTTTTTACGACATATTTAGCCTTAATCAGTTCCTTAATCATTTAATAAACATTCCTAAAAGTAAAGCAGCCCCGCGAGCTACTAGTAAATTATTGTCTTTTTTTCAACATTTAATTGATATTGTGTTGATTACAAGTGTTTTATGGTAACTGAGTATTGTAATTAAAATAATTAATTGCAATAGTATAGTACTATGTTATAAATAGTACTATATTTGAATGAATTAAAAATGCTTGAAATGAGAAGAATTAGCGTCACCTTATTACTTTGCGGACTGATATTGGCCAATGTGCTGTTCATTCCACTCTTAGCCCAGGACCTCAAATCAGAATTTCCGGTTAAAGGTTATCATGAAACAGCTCCCAGGATCAATGACTTGGTGCATACCAAACTGGATGTTCGGTTTGATTATAAAAAACGTTATTTATATGGTAAGGAGTGGGTTACCCTCCGCCCTCATTTTTACCCCACTGATACACTTAGGCTGGATGCTAAAGGGATGGAGATCCATACTATTGCGATCATAAAAAATGGTAAAAGCTTGCCTTTGTATTTTTCTTACGATGGCTTGAGCTTAAATATCAGATTGAATAAGATCTATCAGCCTGCAGAAGCCTACACTCTGTACATTAATTATACTTCAAAGCCCGAAGAGTTAAAAGGGAGAAGAAATAATGAGCATGGTTTGTATTTTGTTAACCCCGATGGGGCTGAAAAAGACAAGCCTACTCAAATATGGACGCTGGGGGAGCCGGAAAACAATTCAGCATGGTTTCCAACTATTGATAAGCCTAATCAAAAAACTACCGGAGAGATTAGTATAACCACCCTTTCAAAGTATACTACACTATCCAATGGCCGGTTGGCTTCGCAAAAAAACAATGCAGATGGCACCCGTACTGATACCTGGAAAATGGAGTTGCCGCATTCGCCATACCTCTTTATGATGGCTGTTGGGGATTTTAAGATCTACAAAGATAGCTGGCACGGAAAAGAGGTAAGCTATTACATGGAGCCAAAATACGCGCCCTATGCCAAAGATATGTTTGGCCTTGTGCCTGAAGCAATGGAGTTTTTCTCCAAAACACTTGGGGTTGACTTTCCCTGGAACAAATATGCGGAGGTGGTTGTGCGCGATTACGTAGGCGGGGCCATGGAAAATACAACAGCGGCTATATTTGGTGGGCAATCAACTAAAAGAGAATTAATTGACAGTTGGTATAATGCAGGTATTGAACATGAATTGTTCCACCAGTGGTTTGGCGACTATGTGACCGCAGAAAGCTGGAGCAATATTACGCTGAATGAATCTTTTGCGGATTTTGGGGAGATCATCTGGCTGGAACATAAATATGGCAAAGATGCCGCAGATGAACATGTACAACAAGGTTTGCAGAATTACCTGGGCAGCAGCGATGCACGAACAAAAAGCCTGGTCACTTTTTATTATAAAAACCCTAAAGATCCATTTGGCATAACCTATTCAAAAGGCGGGCGTATTTTAAATATGCTGCGAAACTATTTAGGTGATGCTGCTTTTTATAAAGGGTTACATATTTACCTAACCACTTATGCTTTTAAAAATGCGGAAGTGCCGCAATTAAGAATTGCCATGGAGGAAGCCAGTGGCCTTGATCTGAACTGGTTTTTTAACCAGTGGTATTATGGCGCCGGGCATCCGGAACTAAACATCAGCTATAAATGGGACGATACAACAAAAACGGAAACCGTTTACCTGCAACAAGCACAGGACGGAATCCCTTTTGTATTACCGGTTGCTATTGATCTTTATGCGAAAGGTTCAAAGGAACGGCATAAGGTATGGCTGCGCGACAAAGCGGACACATTAACTTTTAAAGCAGCATCAAAACCTGACCTGGTTAATGTGGATGCAGATAAAATCCTGGTCACCCAAAAAACGGATAATAAAACACTTGAAGAATACATTTTCCAATATTTTAACGCACCCTTATATCTTGACCGGTATGAGGCGATTGAGGTTGCTGCGAAAAATCAGTCGGACAAAGGTGCACGAAAAGTACTCATCGCTGCATTGAAAGATAAGTTTCCGGGTTTGCGCCTTAAAGCTATCGGCGTGTTGAACATGAAGCACGAAGATATACGAAATGCTGACGATGATTTACGAAACGCAGCTATTCCAATATTAATTGAACTTGCCAAAACAGACAATAATACGCAGGTTCAGGCTGCTGCTATTAACACCCTCTCAGTATTGAAAGACCCGGTTAATATGAATGTGTTTAAACAAGCGTTAAACAGCCAGTCATATTCGGTAGCCGGTGCTGCTTTAAATGGTATTATACAGTTAGACCCTACCTTGGGTATGACTTACGCAAAGAACTTTGAAAAAGACAATGAGGGAGCTTTAACCCAAGCTATTATAAGTGTGTATGCCACCAATGGCGGAGAGGCCCAGTGGCCATTTGTGTACAACCGCTATAAGAAGGCTGATTTCCAGGATCAGGTACACCTGACCATGAGGTTTGCTGGTATGATTGGGCGTTTAACACAACTTAAAGAGGTACAAAACGGTATTGACGAACTGAAACAGCTGGGCATCAACTATAAAGGCTCTGGTGCTGCTCCCCACATGATCAAATTCCTGAATACCATTAAAGAACAGCGTGCGAAATTGAATGATACAATTTCTGTAAAAGCAGCCAATGATGCTATTCAGCAGATAAATGACGCAAAATAAGGGGGCGCCATCTTAAATAATAAAATCGATAATCACCAACAGATCTCCAATATGAAACAAATACAAATAATCCTGAAAGCATACATGGAAAGCTATTTTCATAATTACGGGAAAATATTGATAGTCCTTGCACTAGTATTTGCGTTTATTCCTCGGTCATTTGCACAAACTGCAAATGATGCAGCTAAAATAATAGATGCCAAACTGCTAAAACTGGATCTTACGATTCTTAAAGATTCGCTGCAAAAATTACATGGCGGGCTATACCGGTATAAGACTAAAAAGCAGATGGATCAATTATTCGAAAGCTGCAGCTCAAAACTGGAACAACCGATGACACTGATAACTTATTATGCCATGGTATGCAATATTGTGAGTGAAATTGAGGATGAACACACAGCTGCTTTTTTACCAAATAATGCAATCAAGGGGTTGATTGCGCAAGCTAAGTTATTTCCATTGGGGTTACGTTTTATCGGAACTAAAGCTTACATCACCTGTAATACAAAAGGATTATTGGCCGGTTCAGAGATCACCACCATTAACCGCGTTGGCATTGATAAGCTAAAGGATAAATTACTTGATCATATCCCATCAGATGGGAGCATCAAAACCGGGAAGTATGCTGAGATGAATGATGGCGACGATCCCTTCTTTTATCTATACTACCTGATTTATGGAGAGAAACCTGGTTTTGATATTGGCTTTATAAGCCCGGATGGAAGAAAAGGAAATATTCAGCTTAAGGCAGACCTGTTTAAAAATATAGAATGTCACCAGCAACCGGCTCCGGTTACACAATACTTAAAACTATCTTACCAACCGGATGATGTGGCTGTGCTTACTGTTAAAAGCTTTCACAACTTTAAGCTCGAAAAGACCAAAGAAAACCTGGCCCGATTTTTACAGGATGCCTTTGCCGCAATGGCCGAAAAACATATTAAGAAATTAATCATCGATGTACGGGATAATGGCGGTGGGGAGGATAATAATGGAGCCTTACTAAATTCATACCTTACCAGTCGTCCCTTTTCCTATTATGATTCCATTAAAACTACTACAAGAAAATTTGAGATAAAAGATCATGACCAGTTGGCAGTACAGCAGCCTCACGAAAATGATTTCACGGGCCCTGTGTATGTGCTGATCAATGGATTATGCTTTTCAGGCACCTCTGATTTTTGCAGCATAGCCAGAAAATTCCCGAATGTAAAGTTTATAGGCGAAGAAACAGGAGGCGGGTATCACGGAAATACTTCGGGCGCAAGGGCAACGCTTGTGCTGCCCAATACACAAATAAAAGTTAATGTTCCGCTATGGGAATACTTCAATGCCGTAAAGCCATCGAAATATAAAGACAGGGGCATTATTCCTGATTATACCATAGTGCCAACAATTAATGATTATTTGCAGCACAAGGATGTACAAATGGAATTTGCGCTTAAGTTAGCAGGGAAAGAATAATTCAGGGAGCGTGGCATCATAATAAAAAAGCACCTATGCCGGGTGCCTTTTATTACGGATCTTATAAAGAACGAGACATAAAATATTTTTATATCAATTTTTCACCCGATTTTTCTCGCTTTCGGCACCATTGGCTTCGTGCTGGCGTTGGTTAGCAATAGCTTTGCCAAACCTGTAGCTTAATGTTAAAACGGCCAGCCTGGTATCGTTACGGTTATGGTATGATGCTTCTGCAAGCGCCAGGTTGTTGATCACTCCTGTGTTTCTGTATATATAAAAAATATCATTCACTGTAAGTTTGAGTGTAGTACTTGCCGACAGCTTTTTTGAAACGCCCCCGTTTACCTGCTCGCGGTTTCCCAACACAAATTGTGCATAGGTTATTTTACTTTGATAATATCCGTCGAGCTGCGCATTCCAGGTTTTGCTGATGCTGAATTGCAGGATAGGCTGAATGTAAACGTAGGTCCCTTTGGTATCAAGCGGGCCGGTATAAAAGTTGCTTTTATATTCGTTATTGCCAACCTCGGCATAAATGTGAAAATTAAACCAGCTTGCAGGATCAAAACTAGCATCAATAGAAATTGTTTTGCTTATGGTGCTGCCAATATTACCGGGCCTGCTGTAATAAATACCATTCAAGATCTGGATGGTTTCATCAACGTCATTTGTTGTTTTTCCATAGCTTATAGTGGTTGTGATCCTGTTTTTAAAGGTATGGGAAAGCTCAATATTGTTTGTAAATGCGGGATTTAATAATGGGTTACCCACATAATAAGTGAACTTATCCAGGGGGGTGATAAATGGATTAAGGTCCTGGTAATATGGGCGGTTTATTCTGCGCCCATATTTTAACCCCAGCTGGTTATTGCCCGCGGTATCCAGCTTATATAAAAGATAAAAAGTTGGAAAAAGGTCGGTGTAATTTCTTTTAAAGGCAGAGTCAGGCCTTATAGCATTGCCAAGCTGGTGCCCGTCTGAACCTGTATTTTCAACCCTTAACCCGGCCTGGATAGAAAGGTTTTTAAAATCCTTATTTAAATTCAGGTATGCCGCATTTATATTTTCCTTGTAAATAAAGTGATTGCTTTTATCATAATCAGGCGTGGTTACATTATTTACCGTATTTGAATAAACAGCCAGGTTATCGGTTTGGGTATAGCTTGATTTTACCCCCGCAGCCAGCTTGAATCCACCTGCTAACGGATGGGTATAATCTGTTTTTGCAGAATAAATATGAATATCAGACGGTAGCGTACCTGTTAACAGATCCTTTGAAATTAATGTTTGATCGGGCAGGTAGCTTTCGTTGTTAAATTGCTGGTTTCTGTTGTTACGGTAAACTATGTAATCAAGATCAGCCGTAAGCTCCTTCCCGTTCTTATCATATTCATGCCGGTAGTTAAGGTTGATCCCGCCATTTTTAAAATGATCGCTTTCCCTGTTATGTGCCAAAATAAGTGAATCGAGCTGGCTGCCGGCATTCAAAAGCTTGCTGGTATTTAAAAAATTATTGGTTGATGGCCGGTACATGCCATTCAGCACAATTCCCCAGGTTGTTTTATCAGACTGATAATAGTCCATCCCTATTTTCGTATTTACCGCCTGCCCGTTATTGGTGATATCGTTATGCTGCATAAAATAGGAGCTGGTACTGCCATCGGCATTTTCATACCTGCGGTTAATATCAAGGTAATTAAAACCGTTTTGAACATTATAGCTTGCGGTACCGAAAAAATTAAATTTATTATCCCGGTAGTTAAAGTTGAAGCTATTGTTGGTTTTGGCTTTTACTCCCTGTACATAGGCCAGGCTAAAGCCTCCGTTAAAACCTTTGGCCTTGTTTCTTTTAGTACGGATATTGATAACGCCTGAATTTCCGGCGGCATCATATTTGGCTGGTGGGTTGGTCATGATCTCTACCTGGTCGAGGGTGGAGGATGGCAGCGAGCGCAGGTAATTCTGAAGGTCATCTCCCGAAAGGTAAGTAGGCTTATCATCAATATAAATGGCCACGCCTGCCTTTCCTTTCAGGCTTATACTTCCGTTTTGTTCATCTACCTGTACCCCCGGCGATTTCTCCAATACTTCCAGGGCCGTTGTACCTGCATTGCTGATCAGCGCATCAACGTTAACTACGGTACGGTCAATCTTTTGCTCAATAAGAGGCTTTTTACTTACAATGGTAACTTCTTTTAAATTTGTGGTTTTTGTGCCGAGCACGATATCGGGCAGCTGGATTGTTTTAAGATCGGCCAAAGAAACCGCAACTGAGATACTATCCATCCCAACCGCCGAAATTTTGAGCAGGTAATTTCCTTTCTCCGTTAAATTTAATTTGAAGTATCCGCCGGTATCCGTTACTACCGACTGGAGGACTTTTCCAAAATCAGCTTTTTGGATGCTTACGTTTGCATAATCAACCGGTTTGCGGGCAATGTTTATAACCCTGCCCTTTATTTCGTAAGCTGTTTGCTTTGTTTGCTTTTCGATAAAGATATTTTGATTAACCTGCCTGTATGAAACAAAAGTATTTTTCAAGAGCTCCTGCAGCGTTTGTTCAACAGTGCGGGTGCCATAGGGCAGGGTTATATTGGTGAGTTTTTTAAGATCAGCCTTGCGGTAATAATAAACAAAAGAGGTTTGCCGCTCCATTGCCTTAATGGCGGTTTCCACGCTTTGCTGTTTAAGGCCCAGCGTAACCTTTTCGGTAGTAATATCCTGCCCCTTACCGGCAGTAGCCAACAGCAGTTGGAAAGTGGTTAATAATATTAAAGTTACCAGTACGCTTATACGCATTAATTGACGGATAAAAGTTTTATTAGCTGTTATAATACCGGGCAGGTTAGCAAATAGCTCCCCCGGTTTCCGCATTTTCGCAGAAAAATTCATAATTTTAAATGTTTTAGTTATTTCCGAATGATTTAAAACCCCGGGTACCCCGGGATCCTGTAAGCCGATGCCAGTCGGCTTGCAGGTTTATTAATAGTTTCTTTCGCCTTGCGATAAAACCCTGGTATTATCTTATTTTATGTGGATCATTTTTGCTTGTTGATTTGATATTAATTGTCACAGCCGGGGCCATCAATAACAATGCTGCCATCCGATTGGGTTTTATAGGTTGCAGTATTAAAATCGCAGATGGTTTTCAATACTTTTTCCAGCTTTTCCCCGGTTAATGAAGCGCCTGTAAACCGGCAATTTTTAATCCTGTCGTTACTAAAGCCTATCTTTACATTAAAACGCTGTTCCAGTTGTTTAGCCACTTCGGCAAATGTTTGATCCTCAAAATGAAGATCGATTTTTTGCCAGGCAATCGCCCGGGTTGCATCCACAGCCTGTTGAACAGCTTTGTTGCTTTGAATGTTAAAACTTATTTGCTGATTAGGGGTAATAATACCGAGCGGTTCATCACCATTAGCAACACTTACCTTGCCGCGGGTTACCGTAACAACTACTGTATGTTGATTTTTGTCTTCCTTAATATTAAAGGCAGTACCCAAAACGGTGGTGATCACTTTGCCCGTATGAATGATAAAAGGTTTTGAAACATCATGTTTGATATCAAAATAAGCCTCGCCCGACAGGTAAACCTCTCTTGTTTTGGTATTAAATGCCACAGGATACTTTAATTCCGAGCCGGCGTTAACCCAAACCTGGCTGCCATCGGACAGTGTGATCTGTCTTTTTTGATTTAACGGAGCATGCAGCGCTGTTAGTTGTACCGGATCTAAATGATTTTGTAAAACGGGCCATTCCAGGTAAGCAGTGAAAAATATAGCCAGCACAGCTGCAGCAGCACCTATGTATTTCCATAAAGGTTTACGCTGTGGTAATGCAATAACTACAGGATTGTTTATAGTGCCCCCGATCTCCTTAAATAAACCTGAAAGCCATTGGTCTTTGTCGGCTGTGCCCAATTGCTGCCATTCAGAATTAATGTTCCCGTTATTATTCAGCCAGCTTTCAACCCGCTCATTTTCTTCGGGCGATGCTTCTCCATTTAAGTAACGATCTAATAGTTCTTCAATATCATTCCGGCTCATGGTACCTTACATTTTGCCAATAGTCGGATGAGATGGGGAATGGTACTATAAGAAATGAAAATATTTTACAAGGGGTGTGATTTTCCTTTTTTAATTATTCACAGCCTATTATCCGTTTTATTCATGGTTCATCATACATTTTTTTAAAGAGTTGATCCGATAGAACAGTTATCGGTGCCTTAAGTAAATAAGGCAGGAAACGCAAACTACAATTGGCCGGATTTGATCTTGAACGGTTTGCTGAATGGTGTAAACATAAGTGCTTAAAGTCGCTTCTTTTTTTGGTTTGCCAGTTCCGTTGGTGCCATCCCAAAATGTTTTTTAAAGGCATAAGAAAAATGCGGCAAGGTCTCAAAACCCAGCTCCAAATAAATTTTAGCAGGTTTTTGATTTTTTTTAGCGATAAGAAAGTATGCTTCCTGCAATCGTCTTTGCACTAACCAATGGCTTGGCGTATCATTAAATACCTGTTTAAAATCCCTTTTAAATGCGGATAAGCTTCGACCTGTTAAATAAGCAAACCGGTCAACGCTGACATTGAATTGGTAATTGCGGTTCATAAACTCCTCGATGTTTATTTTTTCAGGCATGCCATAATCAAAAAATAAACCTGCCAGTTCCGGTTGTGCCTGTAGCAAAATAATGAGTAGTTCTTCACGCTTTACGTCTGCAAAGGCTTCATTTATTTTTCCATGATCGTAGTAGGGCAACAACGACTGAATGAAATTTGGCATTAAGTTATTTTTAGGCAAGCGTAAAATCGTTTCGCCTGATTGGAATTTCGGCACCCCTGGTTTATGTTTTTCCTGAAATGCCCTGAGAAACTGCTCATCAAAAAAGACGAATACCTTTTCCAGTTCACCGTTTTCTTTTTCCTTCTTAAATCTTACCAGGTGGTTTTTTCGGGCAAGCCCACATTCCCCCGATCTCAGCACGTAGCTGTTACTGCCGTTATACAAATGCATTTCGCCTTTGATGATATAGGCAAAAGTATGTTCGGCAATGAACTGTTCGGGTGAAATCACCCCAATATGATAATTTGATCTGCTCATGTTAGCACCCCCAAATTTATCTTATTTAACTGTTGATAACAAAGTACGGGTTTCGGTCACCACATGGTTTTGAAACTCCGGATCCCGGACCAGCGCTGAACCAAGCATTGGCTGGCCTTTTTCGTCAAAATAGATCCCTGTTTTACCCGACCTATCGGTCAGGATCTTTGTGATCACCCTCGCTGATTTTTTAGGCGTGCTGCTGTATGTAGAGAAAGGGGGAATGATGGCCATCAAATGGCCAAACAAGAAGCGAATAAAAGCATTGGTGCTCTCGCCGCCAAGACTGGTTCCGCGGGTTATTCCCGGCTCTACGGCATTGTAATGCAATTTCGGATTTTCGCGTGCAAAGGCCATTGCAGCTGCAAGGATGCACTGTTTTGATGTGGCATAGGCGTCTATACCGGGCATTTTAGAGCCGCCCGTTTTCCACTCTCCACGGGCACTGGCCACGGCAGATAGATAACGACCGCCTTTCATCCCCATGATTTTTGCAGGTTTGCGTTCAGGGTCTTCGATGGCGGAAGCAATAAAAACTACATTTGCTCCGTCAGGGAGATAGGGCGAGAGTGCCTCGGTTAGTGCGAATGCCCCGAGATGGTTTGTAGCAAATGTCATATCCCAACCCTGGGCGCTTTTGGATGCTTTGGCCGGCATAATTCCTGCATTGTTCAGCAATCCTGCAATGGGAAGCTCAAGTGCTATGATTTGCAGAGCTGCACTTTTTACGCTCTTCATATCTGAAATATCGCAAACGACCGACACCGCATCTTGCCCCATGTCTTTTATCGCCTTTTGTAGCTGATCAAGTTTTTCCGGGTTTCTGCCCACAAGAATTACGGTGCCGTGGTTGGCAAGTTCAAGGGCTGTGGCGTAGCCAATGCCCGAGGTCGGTCCTGTGATGATATAAGCTTTTTTATTTTCCATGATCTAAAAAATTTACAGGGCGAAGTTCGATGTAAATTTTCCAATTAGCTTACCTGAAAAGTCCAAATTTAGTGTCTTGAAAGGTCCAAAAAGCTTGCAGATTGGCTTCATGATTCCCTTTCGTCTGACTGTGCTATCAGCAAGTCTAAAAATGTATGATGAACTATGGATAAAAAACTGTAATTAATGACACTTTTTCTAATGCGGTTTCTTTTTCCGTTTTTATGAGATTATATCCCAACCTGAAATTTTATTAAATTAGGACAAAAGTATCAGGCTTCATAATTGAGAAGAATAATTAGCATGAACAACCACTTTAACAATAAGATCATCTGGATCACGGGCGCTTCCTCAGGAATTGGTGAGGCTCTCGCCTATGTCATGTCAGCCCGGGGCGCAAAGCTGATATTATCCGGCAGAAGGCTGCCGGAACTGGAGCGGGTTAAACAAGGTTGTACAATTCCTGAACAAGTTCATTTGCTTCCATTGGATCTTTCAGATCCACATTCATTGGAAAACAAGGTAGCAGAAGCAATTAAATGTTTCGGGCAAATAGACATCATGGTACATAATGGAGGGATAACCCAGAGGTCCCTTGTCGTCAAAACAGAAATGGAGGTGCATCGCCGGGTAATGGAGGTGGATTACTTCAGTTATGTGGTGCTTACAAGAGCGTTGCTGCCACATTTTATAGCGCGTAAAGAAGGGCATTTTATAATAACAAGCAGCGTTATGGGGAAGATAGGCACGCCTATGCGGTCGGCCTATGCCGCCGCCAAACATGCCCTGCATGGCTTTTTCGACTGCCTGCGGGCAGAAGTAAAGGCTGATAACATTAAAGTAACTATACTTACACCGGGTTATATCCGCACCAATATTTCCTTATTCGCACTTACCGGTGATGCTTACGGTTTGGGTAAGCCGTCTGAAAATATAGAAAACGGCCTTCCGGCAGACCGCGCCGCCAAACAGATCATGAAAGCCATAAAAAAAGGTTCCTTCGAATCCTATATCGGTAAATTCAGTGGTGAACGGATTGCGCTTTGGCTAACCAGGTTTGCACCAGGCGTGTTTACCAGGATTGCCCCGAAACTTATCCCGAAATAATGAGCTCAATCTTCAGTGAAAAATATCCGTATTTTGCCAATATAAAATAATCTTCCCAAGCCTGATCAGGAAAAATTATTTTCATTCCTAAATAAGCTTTCTTTCTTTGCCTAATCCTTTTTCGTAATCTTCAAGACCTTTTAACAATCTTACCGCATTATTAGGGCTTTGAAGTAAATAGGAGGTTGCATCCGATTTCTTAAATGATAATTTACGTAAGATAAGATCCGATCTTAAAGCATTAAAAAAATTACGCGCCATTATTTTATCTCCATTTCCTTTTTCAAAAACTGCCCGGTAAAGCTTTCTTTAACCTTGCACAAACCTTCGGGTGTTCCGCTAAAAAGAATCTTGCCACCACCGGAACCGCCTTCGGGGCCAAGGTCAATTACATGGTCAACCACTTTTATTACATCAAGGTTGTGCTCAATTACCAATACGGTGTTTCCTTTATCAACCAGTTGCTGCAACACGCCTAATAATACATTAATATCCTCAAAATGCAGGCCGGTTGTTGGCTCATCAAGAATATAGAAGGTATTACCGGTATCTTTTTTTGAAAGTTCAGTAGCCAGTTTAACACGCTGTGCCTCACCGCCCGAAAGGGTTGTTGACGACTGCCCCAACGTGATATAGCCCAAACCCACATCAAACAGGGTTTTTACTTTACGGTAAATAGCCGGGATATGCTCAAAAAATGGGGTCGCATCCTCAATGCTCATATCCAACACGTCGCTGATTTATTTACCACGATAGCGTACTTCCAATGTTTCACGATTGTACCTTCTGCCGCCGCACTCTTCGCAAGGCACCTGCACATCGGGCAAAAAGTTCATTTCAATAACCTTTAAGCCTGCTCCCTGGCAGGTTTCGCAACGGCCGCCCTTAACATTAAATGAAAAACGGCCAGGTTTATATCCCCTAATCCTTGATTCAGGCAGTTGCACGTACAAGTTCCTGATATCAGAAAACACACCGGTATATGTTGCCGGGTTTGAGCGCGGGGTACGGCCGATAGGTGTTTGATCAATCTCTATCACCTTATCAATGTGTTCCAGCCCTTCAATTTTCTCGTAAGAAAGCGGGTGTTTTTTCGCCCTGAAAAAATGATGGTTTAAAACAGGATACAATGTTTCAGTTATTAGGCTTGATTTACCACTGCCCGATACCCCGGTAACCCCTATCAGTTTACCCAACGGAAAATCCACAGAAACCTTTTTTAGGTTATGGCCCGTTGCTTTTTTAAGGCTCAGGGTTTTTCCGTTGCCCTCGCGCCTTTTTTCAGGGATGGCAATGCTGCGTTCACCGTTAATATAGCTGGTTGTAAGTGTGTGCACCTTCATTAATTCGGCAGGGGTGCCCTGTGCAACTATTTCGCCGCCATGTACACCTGCTGCAGGGCCCATATCTATTACATGGTCGGCATGCAATATCATATCCTTATCGTGCTCAACTACCAATACGGTATTACCCAGATCACGCAGGTTTTTCAGGGCATTAATTAAGCGCTCATTATCTCTTTGGTGCAAGCCGATACTTGGCTCATCCAAAATGTACATCACGTTCATCAGCTGCGAACCTATCTGTGTTGCCAGCCTGATGCGCTGTGCCTCACCGCCTGATAGTGTTTTTGCCGTCCGGTCGAGCGTTAAATAATTTAAGCCTACATCAAGCAGGAAAACTATTCTTGCACGAATTTCTTTCAGGATCTCTTTGGCGATAACATTCTGGCGCTCGGTTAAACGGTCTTCCAAATTGGCAAACCAATCCTGCAGGGTACGGATATCCATACAGGCCAGCTCAAAAATATTTTTATCATCAACCTTAAAATGCAGCGACTCCTTTTTCAGCCTGGCGCCATCGCAGGTTGGGCATGTTCTTAAAACCCGGTAGTTTTCCATGTCATCCATCCCTTCTTCGCTCCGGCGTTCCTGCTGTTCTTCCAGCATGCGGATAATCCCGTCAAAAGCTACCTGGTAACTCTGCACGTTCCACTTGTTATATTCAACCGCAACGGTTATCATTTCATTTGATCCGTTCAGGATAATATCCAAATGATCTTTTGAAAGTTTTTCGATAGGGGTTGATAAGGCGAATTCGTATTTTTTGGCAAGCGCTTTTAATACCTGGAAGATCCAGGTTTCACGATATTCGCCCAGTGGTGCAAGGCCGCCATTCAGGATACTTAGTTTTGGATTAGGAATAACAGATGCTTCATCAACCTCAAAAATATAACCCAGTCCATTACATTTTTCACAGGCGCCATAAGGCGAGTTAAAGGAAAAGGTGTTTGGTTGCGGCTCATCATAAGAGATCCCCGAGATCGGGTCCATCAAATATTTGCTGTAATAGGCCACATTGTTATCTTTATCACCTATCCGGATAATGCCCTTTGCAATTTTTAAAGCTGCCTGGATAGAGGTGTATAAGCGTTTACTGTCATTTTCGCTAACAACCAGACGGTCAACAACAATATCAATATCATGGATCTTGTAACGATCCACCTGCATTTTCGGTTCAACATCGGCAATAGCGCCATCAATCCAAACTTTTAAGTAACCCTGTTTGCGGATCTGTTCAAAAAGCTCCCGGTAATGGCCTTTCCTGGCTTTTACAACCGGGGCAAGAATATTTACGGGTTCGCCGTTAAACTTTTCTGAGATAGTTTTCAGGATCTGATCTTCAGACATGCGCTCCATCTTTTCGCCGCTAACATAGGAGTAAGCCTCGCCTGTTCGGGCAAAAAGCAAACGCATAAAATCGTAGATCTCGGTTATGGTGCCAACAGTTGAGCGCGGGTTTTTGCTGGTTGTTTTTTGTTCGATAGCAATAACCGGGCTAAGCCCCGAAACTTTATCAACATCAGGCCGTTCCATGCCACCCATAAACTGGCGCGAGTAGGCCGAAAACGTTTCCATATAACGGCGCTGCCCCTCGGCATAAATGGTATCAAATGCCAGTGATGATTTTCCGCTGCCGCTTAAGCCGGTTATCACCACCAGTTGGTTCCGTGGGAAAGAAACATCAATATTTTTTAAATTATGTACCCGGGCTCCGTAAACCTCAACTTCACTTTGCTCGCCCAGATCGAGTGGTTTTTCATTCATAGTTTCAATTATGGAATTATAGAACTACTGAATTATTGATGGTTTGCCGGGGTATTAAAATCAATAATTCGATAATTCAATAACTCACTCATTAATGCCCGCAAATATACG
>JAQBOS010000015.1 GCA_028287925.1 Mucilaginibacter sp.
CCGCTTTGTTCCCAGCCTAACCAGCCAATTATTACGCCTGCAACTATCCATCCCAAAGTTCCAAAAACCCTGATCCACGGAAACTCCTTGCTTGGATTTTGCATTTGTTTAAATGACACCGAATTTACCAGTGCAAGGGTTGGCATATAGATAACCATATATGCCAGGATCCCCGGGTAAAAGCCATCAAATGTTGGTACAGTTGTTTCGTACCACAATAAGGCGGCCCCCACCAAATGCAAAACACCCAAAATTTTCTGAGCCGAAAAGTACTTATCGGCAATAAGCCCGATAATAAACGGCGCAACAATAGCCCCCAAGGCCTGCGTTGCATAGGCCCCTGCGTTTTGGGTGCCTGTAGCACTTAAGGTTTTTGTTAAATAAGTACCCATAGTTACAAACCATGCTCCCCAGATAAAAAATTCAAGGAACATCATTGCAGATAGTTTGACTCTAATAGTTGAGGTCATGGTT
This sequence comes from Mucilaginibacter sp., assembly GCA_028287925.1. Lineage (GTDB taxonomy): Bacteria > Bacteroidota > Bacteroidia > Sphingobacteriales > Sphingobacteriaceae > Mucilaginibacter. The sequence continues at coordinate 475 of JAQBOS010000015.1, forward strand.
TATAGTTTAACAGGTGCGTTGTAAATACTTATTTATGAAGCGATAAAATATATTTAACTATTGTTTTAGCATCGCCAACAGAAAGAGCAGCATGCGAGGTCATAGGGATATCGCCCCAGTTACCTTTACCACCTTTTATTACCTTATCAGCTAAAGTGTTGATGTTATTATCAGTTGGCGGATATTTCGCTGCAATGTCTTTAAAAGCAGGCCCTACCACTTTCGTATCTTCTTTATGGCAGGTATTGCAATCAGACGCTGCAATCAGCTTAATAGCAGGTGCGGCCGCGCCTGCGTCACTGGCGCCCGTTTTATTGGCGCTGGTATCCGCATTAGGTTCCTGTGTTTTAGCTGTTTGGTCAGCAGCTTTAGTGCTATCTGCTCCGCCACCTGATTTTGAGCCACCACCGCAAGCAGATATAACTGCGCATATAAATAGTATTGCAAAAACTTTCTTCATTGTTGTTGTTTTGTTTGTTTGATATATGGGGTTTATTAAATTACAATTATAGTATTTTTATTGTTTTTATACTGCTGCTGTTTTTAACGGTGCAGTTTTATTTTTCGACCGCATATAAATTACCAGGCCTGCAAAAGCTACAATCAATACCAGTGGGATAACCAGGGTTGTTTGCAAAACTTTAGGGCCGGCTGTTGTATTATCGCCGCCGGCAGCTTTAACAATATTATCGTAATATTTGCCCATAACTATTGTATAAAGCGATACGGCAAACATTCCTGCGCCCCCCATCAGGTTTAAGCCAATTGCACCGGTTTTCGGGATATTGGTATTGACAAAACCCAGCATGGTAGGCCAAAAAAAGCATACACCCATGCCGAATATAATAGCGGCAAAAAATACAGCGTCGCCTGTTAAAGTGCTTAACAGATAAATACCTGTAGCGGCAAGTATAGTTGAGATTAATAATAAAACCTGGGGTGAAACCATTTTTAAAACAGGTTTTGCAAATGCCCTGCCCAGCACCATCACCCCGGTATCCAGTGTTAAGATTAAAATGGCATTTTGGGTTACGTTTTTCAATAATACATCTATCCATTGCCCGGTAAACAACTCAGTAATAGCTGTTCCAAACATACAGATGAACATAAAAATGAATAGGGGGTTCCAAAGCGCCTTGTACATTTCTCCAGTTGATACGCCTGAGGCAACACGTTCTGTAACAGGAAAATCCAGTTTAGAAAACAGGTAGCCGTAAATTAATGTCGGGATCAGCATAACGCCTACTTCAATCTTCCAGATCAGCGGGTCAGCCTGTCCTGCGCCTGCAAGCTTGTTGATCAGCAAAACTATGAGTGTGCCTATCACTATCCCTCCGGGGAACCATAAGTGAAAATGGTTAAGCTTGGTGGTTTTATTATCTGTATAAAGTGCAGTAACCAATGGATTACACGCAGCTTCTACGGTTCCGTTTGCAAGGCCTATAAGTAAAGTTGAGATGTAAAGTGTCCAAAATCCCTGCGCGAATATGGTAAGTAAGATGCCGGCGAGATGGAAAATAAATGCCATTACCAGTAACTTTTTCATGCCTATAGCATCTACTATAAATCCGCCGATCACTACGGCAATTGGAAATCCATAAAAAGCGGTAGCGGTTATCGATGCCAGTTGGGCTTTATCCAGCTGAAAATCAACGCCAAGCTTGTTAAGAATACCGGCACGAATGCCAAATGAAAGAGAAGTAACTAACAGCGACAAACAGCTTGCCCTGAACAGTTGCGTACGGTTAATGGATTGCATTTTAATAATTTTAGGTTTAATAGTTTACTAATTGGTTTACCGGGTGAATATATCAATTAAATACCAAGAGTTTTCCTGTTAAATGCATCATCAGACCCTGAAGCAGCAAAATCATCAAAAGCTTTTTCTGTAACACGTATAATATGGTTCTTAATAAACTCCGCTCCTTCGCGGGCGCCATCTTCCGGATGCTTTAAAGCACATTCCCATTCAAGCACTGCCCAGCCTTTATAATCATATTGCGTAAGCTTACTAAAGATCCCTTTAAAATCAACCTGCCCGTCGCCTAATGAGCGAAAACGTCCGGCACGGTCAATCCAGTTCTGGTAGCCACCATAAACGCCTTGTTTGCCTGTTGGGTTAAACTCGGCATCCTTCACATGGAACATTTTTATCCGTTCGTGGTAATTATCAATATATTCCAGGTAGTTAAGGCACTGCAGTACAAAATGCGACGGGTCATATAATAAACAGGCGCGTGCATGGTTATTTACCTTATCTAAAAACATTTCATAGGTAATTCCATCATGCAGGTCTTCACCAGGATGAATTTCATAGCATAGATCAATACCACAATCCTCGTAAACATTTAAGATAGGTTCCCAGCGTTTGGCCAGTTCGGTAAAAGCTGTTTCAACTATGCCTGCCGGCCTTTGCGGCCAGGGATAAACCATAGGCCAAAGCAACGCACCGCTAAATGTAACAGATGCATTAAGCCCTAAGTTTTGTGAGGCTTTTGCAGCGTATTTTAATTGCTGTACAGCCCACTCCTGCCTTGCCTTAGGATTTTTTCTAAGCTTTTCAGGAGCAAATCCATCGAAAAGATCATCGTAAACCGGGTTCACCGCTACCAGCTGCCCTTGCAGGTGAGTTGAAAGCTCGGTAATTTCCAGTCCGTATGATTTGATCTCACCCTTCAGATCATCCGAATAAGTTTTACTCTCTGCAGCTTTTTGCAGATCGATAAAACGTGAATCAAGCGTTGGCATCTGGATGCCTTTGTATCCAAGGTCTGCCGCCCATTTACAAATCCCTTCAAGGCTGTTAAATGGCGCGGTATCGCCTATAAATTGCGCTAAAAATATTGCCGGTCCTTTTATCGTAGTCATTTTTTATTAGTCATTGGTGGAATTGTCATTGGTCATTGTGTCATTAGTCATTGGTGAGGAATGAAGTGTTCATTTGTTCACTGGTTCATTAGTAAATGGCAGATAAAGATGTTGCAATCATCCGCCATTTTCAAATCATCAAATCAACACATCTTCAAATCATCCGCACATCCGCACATTTGCAGATCCGCACATCATTCCCCTATCCGCACATTAAATCACATAATCCGTCCACTTCTCGTTGCTGTTGTTTGAGGCTACTACATTTTCAATAAATGCCATGCCTCTTATGCCGTCCTCAATGCCGGGAAAATCCAGCCATTCAGGTTTTGCTTCTTCGCCATTTAATTTTGCCTGTAATGATAATGCAAAGTTGCGGTATAAGTTCCCGAATGCCTCCAGGTATCCTTCGGGGTGGCCACCGGGTGTACGGGTGTTGTGTACGGCGTAGGTTGATTCCCTGTTGCCATAATTACCGCCTGCCCTGATAATTTGAGCAGGTTTATCAATCCATTTTAAAGTAAGCGTATTCGGTTCCTGCTGGGCCCATTCAAGGCTGCCATTTTCGCCATAAACACGAATTTTCAGTGCGTTCTCTTCACCGGCTGCAACTTGCGATGCCGTTAGCACGCCGGTAGCTTTATCTTCAAAACGCAATAATATGGCGCCGTCATCATCCAGCATGCGGCCTTCAACAACCACGTTTAATGAAGCGTTTAATTGCGTAATTTTTAATCCTGAAATATATTCAGCCAAATGTGCGGCGTGCGTCCCAATATCGCCCATACAACCGCTTTTACCCGATTTTTTTGGATCAGTGCGCCAGGCAGCCTGAGCATTCCCTTCCCTTTCAGAAAGCTTGCTGAGCCAGCCCTGGATATATTCAACATAAATTTTCCGCACTTTACCTAAAGATCCGCCTTTTACTATCTGTTTTGCCTCTTTAACCATCGGGTAACCTGAATAGGTATGGGTAAGCAATAACATCAGGCCGGTTTCTTCCAGCTTTTCCCTTAACTGCTTTGCTTCATCTAAAGTAAAGGTTATTGGTTTTTCAATTACCACGTTAAAGCCATGATCAAGCGCCATCATTGCCGGGGCAAAGTGGGCAAAATTTGGTGTAACAATGGTTACAAAGTCCATCCGTTTATCAGCAGGCAGCTTGCTTTCCGCCGTGATCATTTCTTCGTAGTTGGTATAGATCCTGTCTTCGGGTAAAAATAAGATATGGCCGCTTTCAATAGCCGTTTCTTTATGGATGCTTAACGCACCGCATACCAGTTCAATTAAGCCGTCCATATTAGCGGCAATCCTGTGAATAGCGCCTATAAATGCGTCTTTACCCCCGCCAATCATCCCCATGCGGAGTTTTCTATGAGCCATGTGTTGTTTTTTGAGTTTATTAAGTTGATTGAGTTAGATTAAGTTGATTAGGTTAGGATAGGCCAATTAAGTTGGATGAGTTGTACGCCATAAAAAAACTAATCAACTCATTCAACCTAATCAACCAATCAACTAACTTATCAGGTCGCCCATGCTTTATCGCCTTTTTTGTAAGGTACGTTTCCGTCATAATGTCCCGGTATGGCAATATAGCGAAGGGCTTTTGTTGCACCAATTTCTGATGTAAAGTAGCCAAGTAAAGTTAGCTCTTTCATCATTCTGAAATAGTGCGGCTCAACTGTCGGGCCTTTAAAGTCCGGGTCGTTTCTGTGCTTGCTATCTTCCATTTCAGCTTTTGCGTTCTTTTTGGTATATTCTTTCTGTTCTTTATCCAAATCAACCAGCAGATCTGTTTTTTGCTGAGCCGTTAGTGACATAAATTTACCGCTAAATTTCTTCTGACTGGCATCATCCAGCTTTGAAATACCTTCTAAAAAGGTTTTTTGATTCTTGGGCCAATAGCAATCCTGTACCATTAGCGCCATAAAATGGCCTACATTGGCAGCTTTTGCGCCCGGTGAACTTGTTGTTGTTGGCAAAATGGTATCTGCAACTTCATTTAAGAAAGCAATATTATCTGCAACAAATAAGTCCTCAACTTTTCCAGCGCCTGATTTACATCCCGAAATAAAGAATTCGGCACCTATTACAGCACCACCCATCAGCAGGGCAACTCTTCCTATGGCGTCTCTTCTATTCATTTTAATTAGATTATTTTAATTAGTGATTGAATGAATTAGTGAATGATTAATTTGAAGATTTGAAAATTAGCGAATTTGAAGATCGTTTGCAATATTTCATCTTCAAATCAACTAATTTTCAAATTATTAATTCAATCCTTTATACTTTAAGTTCCCAGCCTTCGCGGTACTGGCGTTTAACGTATTGGTTAACGACATCAAAATTGGTAACCTTCATGGCTTTGTTATCCCAAAGCAGTTTTATCCTTCCGCCCTGAAGCTCATGACCGCGTACAGCAAGGTTCGCCATCAATAAGGCTTCCGTAAGCGGGCCAGCTTTATCAAATGATGAGCTTAACTCGGTTTTACCGTAGCCGGCAATACAGCCTTCAACCCATTGTGCATAGTGGCCGTTAGCGCCGCCCGGTACCCGTGCCCATTTTTGAGGGGCTTTTGCATCTTTGGTCAATGCCTTTGGCAATAACGTAGGCGCGTCAGAATAGGTGCTGGCAAACATCTTTCCTTTTGTACCGATGAACAGGGTGCCATTTCCTGGCTCGCCTCCCCAATCTTCACTTGGCAACAATTCGACAGGTCTTTCAGGCTGAATGCCACCGTCCATCCAGTGCAGGGTAACTTCACCCTGGGTTTTATCTGTTTTTGGGAAGGTTAATGTAATATGGCTTGATGGCGGGCAGCTTTCAGGGAAATGCCCTTCTTTAAACTCATCAACATAAACACCGCCCACACTAGCCTGCACATCATTGGCGTATCGGATACCCAATACCCTGAAAGGAGCTTCAACAAGGTGGCATCCCATATCGCCAAGGGCGCCTGTACCGTAATCCCACCAGCCGCGCCAGTTAAATGGCACTAATTTATCCACATAATCTTTTTTAGGTGCAGTTCCCAGCCAAAGGTCCCAATCCAGTTCTTTTGGGATATTTGGTTGTGGTGGCGGCCATGCAATACCCTGGGGCCAAACAGGGCGGTTTGTCCAGCAGTAAACGGTGTGCACATCGCCAATAAGGCCGGCATCATACCATTCAGACATCAGACGGGTACCATCATTTGACGATCCCTGGTTGCCCATTTGCGTAACTACTTTAAATTTTTTTGCCGCATCCGTTAACATACGGGCTTCCCAAATATCATGGGTCAAGGGTTTTTGCACATAAACGTGCTTGCCCAACGACATTGCATGGTAAGCTATTATAGCGTGGTTATGATCGGGAGTTGAAACAGAAACCGCATCAAAATGCTTGGAATCTTTTTCCAGCAACTCGCGCCAATCTTTATAATATTTTGCTTTTGGAAAATCTGAGCGTGATTTAGCCGACCTTCTGTCATCCACATCGCACAAAAAAGCGATCTCGGC
>JAQBOS010000660.1 GCA_028287925.1 Mucilaginibacter sp.
GCGGATGTGACGCCAGTGCTCGGCCGGGAAGTCGTAGAAGAAGATCAGCGCCACCCGGTCATAGGACAGACACTCTACCGCCCTGGGGTACTTCGCCTCATAGGTCGAGACGAACAGGTCGAACGCCTTCTCGGCCTTCGCCCGAGTCTCGGCCTCGTAGATGTCGTGCAGCGCCGCCTTGACCTTCGGCTGTACGCCCTTGGGGAGCTTGTCCAGCACGTTCGCCGACTTGTGGACCCAGCACCTCTGGCCCCGGGTCGACGGCCAGACCTGGCGGACCGCCTTCCAGAAGCCCAAGGCCCCGTCGCCGACGGCCAGGCTCGGCTCGACCTCCAGCCCCCGGGCCTTCACGTCGAGCAGCAGCTCCTTCCAGGACTGCTCGCTCTCCCGGTAGCCATCGGCCACGGCGATCAGCTCCTTCTGCCCGTCGGCGCTCGCCCCCATCAGGACCAGGATGCACTGGCGGCCCTGCTCGAGGCGGATGTTGAAATGGACCCCGTCGGCCCAGACGTAGACGTACCGCTTTCCCTTCAGGGATCGCTTGCTCCAGGCGTCATACTCGGCCGCCCAGGTCGCCTTGAGCCGTGTGACGGTCGTGGCCGACAGCCCCGGGGCGTCGGGCCCGAGCAGGGCCGTGAGGGCCTCGGAGAAGTCGCCGGTGCTGACCCCCTTGAGGTAGAGCCAGGGGATCAGCTCCTCGACGCTTTTGGTCCGCCGCAGGTAGGGCGGCAGGACGGCCGGGGAGAACCGCTCGCGCTGCCCCGGGGGCCGGCGGTCGAGGACCCGGGGCTGCTTGACCTCGATGTCGCCGAGACCGGTCTGGATGGTCCGCCCGGGGTGGTGGCCGTTGCGGACGACCTGCTGCCGTCCGGCCTCATCCCGGAGGTGGGCGTGGGCCTCGATCCAGGCGGCGACCTCGGCCTCGATGGCCTGGGCCAGCAGGCTCCTCGCTCCTTGGCGGAGGAGGTCGGTCAGGGGGTCGCTCGGCGGGGCCTGCACCGCGAGGGCGGTCGGGGTGATAGACTGATCCACGGCGGCGTACTCCTCGGCCACTTCGGCCGGCTGGTGGTCTTGCGATTCACCAAGGGTACGCCGCCCTCCTCATCTCGCCATCAACGACTTTCGGTTATAGCCCCTCCGACCCCCAGAACTGGCGTGAGTGGCGACGGCTGCGGGCGGTGTGCCTGGAGCAACAAGGCTGGCATCAGCGCGATGTCGCCGCAGCCTTGGGTGTCCGCGACGAGACCGTTGTGACGGCCGCTGAGAAAACGTGGCGCGGGCCGACGGCCGACGGTCGGTCAGAAAACGTGGCGCCCATGGCCGCACTCACGGGTCGGGGCCAGGATGAGGGTTTCTCTTACCCCATCCAGGTCCCTCGCCGTGAGGTCTATGGGTGTACACCGACATGGAGAACTGGGCCGAGATCCGCCGCCGCGTCCTCGTCGACGGCCTGAGCAAGCGCGCCGCCTGCCGCGAGTACGGCATCCACTGGGACACGCTCACCAAGATCCTCGGGCACCCCGAGCCGCCCGGCTACCGCCGCACGGCCCCGCGCCCCAGGCCCAAGCTCGATCCCTTCCTCCCCGTCATCCACCAGATCCTCGAGGACGACAAGAAGGCCCCCAGGAAGCAGCGTCACACCGCCCGCCGCATCTTCGAGCGGCTCCGCGATGAGCACGGGTACACCGGCGGGCTGACCGTCGTGAAGGAGGCCGTCGCCGCACGGCGGCTCTGCTCGGCCGAGGTCTTCGTCCCGCTGGCCCACCCCCCCGGCGAGGCCCAGGTCGACTTCGGTGTGGCGGAGGTCACACTCGACGGGGAGACGGCCACCGTCGCCCTGTTCGTCATGACCCTGCCGTACTCCGACGCGATGTTCGTCTGCGCCTTCCCCCGCGAGTGCACCGAGGCGTTCCTCGAGGGCCACGTCCGGGCCTTCGCCTTCTTCGGAGGGGTGCCGCGCCGGATCAGCTACGACAACTCCAGGATCGCCGTCGCCAAGGTCGTCGGAGGCCGGGAGCGGAAGGTCACCGACGCCTTCCTCCGGCTCAGCAGCCACCACCTCTTCGAGGCCCACTTCTGCCTGGTGCGGAGGCCGAACGAGAAGGGGCACGTCGAGACGCTGGTCGGCTTCGCACGCCGCAGCTTCCTCGTGCCGGTCCCCGTCGTCAGCGGCGGGCTGGGTCCGCTCAACGCCCGGCTCGAGGCCGACTGCCGCGCCGACCTCGCGCGGCGCCTGTGGGGCAAGCCGGAGGCCAAGGAGGGCCTGCTCGCCGAGGAGCGGGCGGCGATGCTGCCGCTGCCGGGCGAAGCCTTCGTGGCCGCCCGGGTCGAGACGCGGTGCGTCGACTCGCTGTCGCTGGTCAGCTTCGACGCCAACCAGTACTCGGCGCCCACGGAGTTCGCCCACCACCCGGCCACGGTCGCCGCGACGATCGACGAAGTGCGGATCGTCGTCGGCGGCCGGTTGGCGGCGGCCCACCCCCGGTGCTGGGGCCACGAGCAGGTCTTCTACGAGCCGGTGCACTACCTGGCCCTGCTCGAGCGCAAGCCCGGGGCGCTGGACTTCGCCGCGCCCCTGGAGGGGTGGGAGCTGCCGGTCTGCTTCGGCGTCCTGCGGCGCCGGCTCGAGGCCGAGTTCGGCGGGCCGGGGACCCGGCAGTTCATCAAGGTCCTGCGGCTGCTCGAGTGGGCCGAGCCCGCCGAGCTGACCCGCGCCGTGGAGCGGGCGCTGGAGCTGGGCGTCGCCGACGCCGACGCCGTGCGGCTGATCCTGGAGCACCGGCGGGAGCAGCCGGCCGGGCTGTTCTGCCTCGACGGCCGCCCCCACCTGAAGCTCGTGGCGGTGCCGGCGCCCGACCTCTCGGCCTACGCCAGCCTGGCGACGGGGGTGGCGTCATGAAGAAGCTCGAGACCAGGAGCACGGTGCTCCTGAAGCACCACCTCAAGGCGCTGAAGCTGCCGACCATGACGGCCGAGTGCGAGAAGGTGGCGGCCCGCTGCGCCAAGGAGAACGTCGACCATCTGGGCTTCCTGCTGCAGCTCTGCGAGCTGGAGCTGCTCGACCGCGAGCGGCGGGCGGCGGCCCGGCGGCTGAAGGCCGCGCGGTTCCCGGTGCCCAAGGCGCTGGACGGGTTCGACTTCGCGGCCGCCCCGTCGGTGAACAAGCCGCTGATCCTGGAGCTGATGAGGTGTGATTATATCGAGCGTCGTGAGAACATCCTGCTGATCGGCGGCAGCGGCTCGGGGAAGACGCACCTGGCCACGGCGCTGGCGACCGAGGCGTGCGGCCGGGGGAAGCGGGTCCGCTTCTACCGGGTCACCGAGCTGGCCACGCTGCTGATGGAGGCCCGCGAGGAGCGGCAGTTGGCCCGGCTGAGGTCGCAGCTGGCCAAGCTGGACCTGCTGGTGATGGACGAGCTGGGGTACGTGCCGGCGAGCAAGGTCGGCGCGGAGCTGCTCTTCGACGTGATCAGCACGGCGTACGAGAGGTCGAGCGTGATCGTGACGACGAACCTGCCATTCGAGGAATGGAAGGAGGTGCTGGGGAGCGAGCGGCTGACGGGGGCGACCCTCGACAGGCTGACCCACCGCTGCACGATCGTGGAGACCGGGAAGGAGAGCTACCGGCTGAGGGAGGCCCGGAGGCGACGACGGGGAGCAGCGCCCGAACCGCCGACGTCACCCGTCGACGACGGGCCGATCGAGGGGTAACCTGAGAGGCCCGGGCGCCACGTCTTTCACCCGGCCCGCGCCACGTTTTCTCAGCGGCCGTCACATACAAGCAGACCCTGGGGCGGCGCCGGCTGCTGAGCCGGACGGCGGCGACCTGCCTGATCGAGGCGCAGTGGACGCTCCTGGGGCTGTGGCTGTTGGGCCTCCTGAGCGTCTCGCGGCTGCGGTCCCGGGGGATCGGCCCTTTGCGGCTCTCGGTGGCCAAGGCGCGGGACGCCGTGCGTTACGCGTTGCGGGGCAGCCGGCCGCGGCGCGGCCCCCGGAGCCTGGAGGCGGCGCTGCGCGCCGCGGTGAAGGATAACTACCGGCGCGGTGGCAGCAAGGCGGCGCGGGACTACCCGCGGAAGAAGCGGGAGAAGCCGCCCGGGCCGCCCAAGATCCAATCGGCCACGGAGGCGGAAGTCAAGAAAGCCCGAAAGCTTCCACCACCGGATGTCCCATTAAGGTGGACGGCGTAGCGTGGCACCCGAGCGAAGGTCGTCCGCAGAGGAACGAACGGATCGGCCC
>JAQBOS010000393.1 GCA_028287925.1 Mucilaginibacter sp.
CGAAGATGGGAAAAGCACGGTATTGTACTCAAATACAGTTATAGCATCATTTACCCGGTTCTTGCCCATTAAAAAATAGCCTATCTCGTTTAATGTCGATTCATTATCAAAGCCAAATTCCTTTTCATGCTTAATTTTTAAATCATTATAAAAAGAAATCACCTGTTTGCCGTTCAACGAATCCAGTGCGGATTGATATTGTTTTAAAATTGATTTTTTAGGCTGATGGTATGGCTTTCCATCCAAAATAGCTTGTATGGCACTGTTTATATCGTATAAATTGCCTTGCTTATTATTGCTCATTAATATAACTACCCTGCCTTTTGGCGCGTTATCAGTTAATAAAGCCTGGTAATTAAGGCTTGAACCATCGTGTATATGGCTTATAAGTTTATCGCCCTCCATGCTGCCACCGCCAAGCCCGGCCTGTTTGTTTGGCCCTACCGGGTAAATAATTTGCCTGGTTGATGCAGCATTGATGAGTTTAAAAGTAGCTATGCAGTTGGCCCATTTATAAAAGTCAGTAATAGTAAGGCAGGGCCAGCCAGATATCGGAACGATTAGTGAATCCTGTTGATAATTGTCATTATAGGCTTTGGCTATTAAAACATCAGCTTCCGTAGGGTCAATTATAGCCGCGTTCATGCCGCATGGCTTTAAGATTTTTTGTTGCACAAACTCCTTAAAACTCAGGCCGCTTACTTTTTCAATTATCCGTCGTTGCAAAAAAACATTATTGTTGTTATAATTATAATCGGTACCCGGTTCAAAATTAAGCTTATCCAGTTTTTTAAGATCAGCCATATTATCCCCATCATTTTTAACGCTGCCCCATTTAACATCAGGCAATCCGCTGGTATATTGCAAAAGATTTTTAATGCTGATCTTTCCGGCCCATGACGGCAGATCAGGCAGATATTTCGATACTTTGTCATCCAGGCTCAGTTTTCCTTGTTCCTGTAACATCATAATTCCAACCGCATTAAATTCTTTAGCTATTGAACCAATATGAAAACGGTAATTTTCTGCCAGCTTTGTTTTTCTGGAAGCATCAGTAAATCCAATAGCTGTTTTATAAATAACATGGTTATTATCAGTTACTAAAACATTCCCGTTAAAAAGCCCAAGACTGTTGGCGCCATGTATCAACGAGTCTATTTCTGCAGCTTTGTTTTCCTGGGCCTTTAAATTATTTATGGTCGTAATAAGTATAATACCTAATAAAAAGAATGTTTTAACAGCATGTTTCATATGTGTTATGACGCAGTATAACCACTTTGGTTACGGCTTCTGTAAATATATTACAACCGGTGTCTGTTTGTTACCATGGTAAAAGGAATAAAAATCTTTAAAATCCCTAAATCGTATTACTTTTGCCCCATATTAATTGTTCTAATGAAACCATCATGAGCTATCGCTCAAAAAACAAAAATGAATACAGCTCATGATAGCTTCATTGCCTTAAAAAAATAAATCACTTTAATGAAAAATACCGCTTTAACCGATATTCATATAAAAGAAGGTGCCAAAATGGTACCGTTTGCTGGTTACAACATGCCTGTTCAATATGCAGGCATCAATACCGAGCACGAAACCGTACGCAACGGCGTTGGTGTGTTTGATGTTAGCCACATGGGCGAGTTTATTGTAAAAGGCGATCATGCGCTTGAGCTGATCCAGCAGGTTACCAGTAATGATGTAGCTAAATTGTATGATGGTAAAGTGCAATACTCTTGTCTGCCAAACTTGGATGGCGGGATAGTTGACGATTTGCTGGTTTATCGGATTGACGATAAAACCTATATGCTGGTGGTTAATGCATCAAACATTGAAAAAGACTGGGATTGGATCTCGAAATTCAATACCATGGGTGCAGATATGAAAAACATTTCAGACCGCACCTCCCTGCTTGCTATCCAGGGACCAAAAGCTGCCGCAGCATTACAAAGTTTAACCGATATCGACCTGGCCTCAATGGAGTACTATACCTTTAAAAAAGGAGTATTTGCAGGTATTGATAACGTAGTGGTATCAGCAACAGGTTATACAGGTGCAGGTGGATTCGAGATCTATTTTGATAATGCAAATGCCGAACAGATTTGGAATGCCATTTTTGAAGCGGGAAAACCATTCGGAATAAAACCAATTGGCTTAGGCGCACGTGATACCTTACGCCTGGAAATGGGCTTTTGCCTTTACGGCAACGACATTGACGATACCACATCGCCATTAGAAGCCGGCTTAGGCTGGGTAACCAAGTTTAACAAAGAGTTTAACAACTCGGCAGCGTTGCAGCAGCAAAAACAGGAAGGCCTGAAACAAAGACTCGTTGGCTTTGAGATGATAGACCGCGGTATCCCACGTCACGATTATGAAATAGTTGATGCAGATGGGAATAAAATTGGCCGCGTAACTTCGGGCACACAATCGCCATCATTGCAAAAAGCAATAGGCATGGGCTATGTAAAAACCGAATTTGCCAAAGAAGGCACCGAGATCTTCATCAGCATCCGCGATAATAAAATAAAAGCAAAGGTTGTAAAACCGCCGTTTAATAAATAGTCATTGGGCATTTGTCATTAGTCATTTGTGGCTAATGACAAACAATCCCGTTATCCAACCATCCAATGACTAATGACACAATGACTAATGACCTCAATGTTTGCCTCACCCCGCTTCTGATCCCTCTTTATAATGTGGAGGATCATATTGTGGTTATCATTGATATTTTCAGGGCTACTTCATCTATCTGCTATGGAATAGAGAACGGTGCCGAAGCAATAATCCCGGTATCTGAAATTGAAGAGTGCGAGGCATACCGCCATCACGGCCACTTACTGGCTGCCGAGCGGAACGGCGAGGTGGTAACCGGTTTTGATTTTGGCAATTCGCCATTCTCCTATACAAAAGAAAAAGTTGCCGGCAAAACCATCGTATTAACCACAACCAACGGTACGCAGGCGCTGCACTTGTCGCGCAGTGCAAAAAAGATAGTGATCGGCTCATTTTTAAACCTTACCGCTTTATGCAACTGGCTTAAAACCCAAAACGAAAGCATCCTGCTGGTATGCGCCGGTTGGAAAAATAACTTTAACCTGGAAGATACCCTTTTTGCCGGTGCCGTAGTTGAGCAGCTTAAATCAATCAGCTTAAAGCTTGATGATGCCGCCATTGCCGCAAATGACCTGTACCAGGCCGGCAAAAACGACATAAATGCCTATCTCAAAAAAACATCCCACAGCGAACGCTTGAAAAAGCTTGGCATTGAAAAGGATATAGAGTTTTGCCTGCAAATTGATATAACAACAGCAATCCCGGTATTGGATGGGGAGAAACTGGTGAAACTAACGTAACAAACCATGTCATTGCGAGCAAAGCGCGGCAACCTCGTAGCTATACAGGGCGAATAGAATGGTGTAGAACTTGCATAGCCGCTAAGCATTCGATGAGATTGCCGCGCTATCGCTCGCAATGACAAAGTGGCTATAATTATTTCAGCTTCTCATTATTCCTATGCCTGTCTGCATCCCTTATACTTTTCTTTTCCATATTCTTTTCCAGCGCATCAGTAAGATCAATCCCGGTTTGGTTAGCCAGGCAGATTAGCACAAAAAGCACATCGGCCATTTCATCAGCCAGGTTAACTTCCGTATCTGATTTTTTGAACGATTGCTCGCCATACTGTCTTGCCATAATGCGGGCAACCTCGCCAACCTCTTCCATTAAAATGGCGGTGTTGGTTAGCTCGTTAAAATATCTTATCCCGGTTGTTTTTATCCACTTATCTACCAGATGCTGTGCTTCTTTAATTTCCATAAAATATTTCAAAAAAAATCAATGATTGTCCTTATCCCTCGTATCCATGATAATAGTTACCGGCCCGTCATTCAGTAAACTTATCTTCATATCAGCCCCAAAAATCCCTGCCTCAACCTTTTTATTTATTAAACTTTCAAGTGTGGCTTTCATTTTTTCATAAAGCGGGATAGCCTTATCCGGCCGCGCAGCTTTTATAAACGATGGCCGGTTACCCTTTTTTGTCTGGGCAAACAGCGTAAACTGTGAGATCAGCAAAATACCACCATCTATATCTGCCAGCGCCTTATTCATTAATCCGTTTTCATCGCCAAAAACACGCAGATTTGTTATTTTTTGCGCAAGCCATTGCAGGTCGTCATCCGTATCGGCATCCTCAATCCCCAATAAAACTAAAAAGCCTAACCCAATTGATCCGGTTATTTTGTCATCAACCTTACAGCTTGCTTCTGAAACGCGTTGTATTACAGCTCTCACGGATAATTAGTTTATTAAGTTAGATTAAGTGAATTGTTGACTAAGTTGAATTCAAACATAATCAACTTAATGTAAATCTATCAAGCATTTAAACTGTTAATTTGAGATTTAATTAAAACTCCCTGTCAATTTTGTTAGTTTCGCAATCTGTTTGTTAATACTATTTTCTATATAACATGGCTTCCAGAGGATTTACAACCACTATTTTACATTCCGACCGTTTAGGCAAACCAGAACACGGCGCTTTACACAAACCCATCCATACCGCGGTAACTTACGGTTATGATGATGTGCAGGACCTTGTTGATGTTTTCCAGAACAAGAAAAAGGGCTACGCGTACTCACGCCAGGGCAATCCAACTGTTTCGGCGCTTGAGCAAAAGGTAACACAAATGGAAAATGGACTGTCAACCATTGCTTTTTCTACCGGCATGGCCGCCATTTCAGCTACTATACTGGCATTAATAAAACATGGCGATCATGTGCTGGCAAGCTCTTTTTTGTTTGGCAATACACGCAGCGTGTTCCAGTCGTTTATGGATATGGGGCTGGATATTACATTTACCGATGCTACTTCAATAGATAATATAAAGGCTGAAATAAAGGACAATACCCGGATGGTTTTTGTTGAAACCATTGCCAACCCCGCAACACAAATAGCCGACCTTAAAGAAATAGGAAAGCTGTGCGAGCAAAAAGGAATTATCTACGTGGTTGATAACACCATGACCTCGCCTTATATCTTCAAACCTGTTGATGTAAAGGCGAGTTTGGTTATCAACTCATTAACAAAATATATTGGCGGTCATGGCAATGCCCTTGGCGGCAGTGTTACCGACACCGGCCTGTTTAACTGGACTAATTTCCCTAATATTTTCGAAACTTTTAAAACCCAGGTTAAACCCGAAGTTTTAGGCATGACCCAGATCCGTAAAAAGGGTCTGCGCGATGCCGGCGGCACCCTTGCACCGGAAGCAGCACATTCTATTTCTGTAGGTTCTGAAACGCTGGCCCTGCGCCTTGAACGTGCTTGTACAAACGCAATGGCTTTAGCTACATTTTTTGAGGCACATCCATTAATTAAAAAAGTTTACTACCCGGGTCTTGAATCGCATCCGCAGCACAAGCTTGCCGGTGAGCTATTTTATAAATTCGGTGGTTTAATGAGCATTGAGCTGGATAACAGCATTGACTGCTTTGCCTTTTTAAATAAACTAAAACTGGTTATCAAATCAAGCAACCTGGGCGATACCCGCACACTGGCAATCCCGGTTGCCCATACCATATTTAATGAACTCGGCGCTGCCAAAAGAGCCGAGATGGGAATTTCTGATTCAATGATCAGGCTCTCAGTTGGGATTGAGGATCTGGATGATTTGCTGGAGGATTTTAAGAATGCTTTAGTATAGATTCAAGAAAGCAAGAGTCAGGAATCAAGATGAAAACAAAGCCTGAGCTATTGTCTTGATTCTTGCAGTCCTGACTCTTGCCTCTCTTTTCTAACTAGTCTCTAATAACTAAGAACGCGTATCATTCCCATTATAAATGCTCAGATAGCTTTCATATCGTGAGAGCTCAATTTCCCCTTCTTCCAGTGCTTCCAATACCGCGCAACCCGGCTCGTTGATATGTCGGCAATTGTTAAAGCGGCATTGGTTCATCCGGGAACGCATTTCGGGGAAGAAATGACTTAGCTCCTGTTTTTCTATGTCGATAACGCCCAGCTCGCGGATGCCGGGGGTATCAATGATGAACCCACCCTGTGGCAGCTCAAACATTTCGGCAAAAGTGGTGGTGTGCATGCCTTTATCGCTCCAGTCAGATACCTGGTGGGTACGCAGGTCAAGATCAGGCAGCAACGCGTTTATCAGGCTTGACTTCCCCACCCCTGAATGACCCGAGAACAAGGTTACTTTACCCTTCAGCAATTCCTGCACCTTTTCAATATTGGTTCCCTCCAATGCTGAAACTTCGTAGCAGGGATACCCTATTTTTTCATAAACAGCTTTATAATCAGCCAGGATCTCTAATCCCTCATCGCTAAAAAGATCCACTTTGTTATAGATCAGCTTTGCGGGGATGCTATACGCTTCGGCAGTTACCAAAAAACGGTCAATAAACCCTAATGAGGTACGCGGGGATGCAAGAGTAACCACCAGCATCGCCTGGTCAAGATTAGCGGCAATGATCTGCCCCTGTTTCGACAGGTTGATGGATTTGCGGATAATATAATTCTTGCGCTGTTGTAGATTGGTGATCACCCCGGTTTCCTGGTCGGGCTCCATTTCAAAATCAACTATATCCCCCACCGCCAGCGGATTGGTTGTGGTAATCCCTTTAGTTCTGAACTTCCCTTTTATCCGGCAATCTATCCGCTCCCCTTCAGGTGTTTGCACCTGGTACCAGCTTCCGGTTGATTTTGTAATTAATCCCTGCATTAAAGTGAAAGAATTGCTTTTAAAGTTTCATTTAGCTGATTAATTGCTTCCTGATTAAGAGTTCCTAACCTGCCTTTTAACCTTTGCAGATCTATTGCTCTAACCTGATCGCACAGAATATAGGACTTTTTTAATAACCCATTATCGTTAGTTGGTTCAACAGCTATTCTAATAAATGAAACTCCTTCTTTATGCTGTGAAGATATGGAACATGCTATAGTTGAACTATGACCTGTTTTGTTCAGTAAATCTGATTGTATGATAACAACAGGACGAATTTTTCCTGGCTCACTTCCTGTCGATGGATTAAGGTCAGCAATCCATATTTCATATTGCTTTGGATAAACTTTATTCATCTAAGTATTTTTGCAAATCATGCAGCGAAGCTGATTGAAATTCTTCTTTCAACTCTTTATCCGGGTCAAATTGTTTTAATAATTCCACTTCCCTTGCTATTTGTTCTTCCAGCGCTTTCCTTTTCTGCCACTTATTATATTGTTCAATTGCAGTTTTAATATAGTTTGAGCGGCTGGTTTTTTCAGCTTTAACCTGTTTATCTGTTTCCTCAAACAGTTTATCATCTAATTTCAACAGTATACTTTTCATATTATTAAAATTGTATATCAAATATAGATATACTTTTTTATATACAGAAACACCTTATGCAGTAAATAACTTATTTATTAATTTGCCATAGCTTTATTTAAGGATGCAATACAATTAACTATAGCTGTATTTACACCAGACAGGTAGTATCTTATCGTACTGCCATCAAAATGGTGCATCAGGCCATAGTCTTTCTTCTTATAAATATCTATTAACCAATCGGCGTTGGTTGGATGAACAACAATTTTATTAAAAAAATTGCTTTGGGGTCTGAAACATGCGTCAGAAATTTTATAGGTATAATAACCATCTTCGCAATTAATTTTAATAGTTACCCACAGGTAATAACTATAGTATACCACTCTCATTGAATTTGGAGGAGCACGAAATTCAAGAATACCCCAACTCAAAACACTACTCCTGGCATCCTTATGCTTTGATACAGTATCAGCCCAGTGATATTTAAAATAACTGTTGATCCATTTTTTTGCGGCGCTGTCCAGTACAGCTTTATTATGCCCTTGTACCCCTATACTGTCGGTATATGTTAATTTTCCATTAACCACGGGTAATTTAAATACAATGGTATCTTTCCCATTTTGTGCAAGTCCGGTTTTTGTTATAATTAAAAACAAGATTAATATTATTGCTCTGTTCATATAATGAGTAATTATATTAAAAATCGTTGTATTTAGCTCTGTTTTTATTAAAAGTAAAATAACTCTTGCTTATTAAAAAAATATCTACTTACCTTTGCGACATTATAATATGATTAACAATAACATCATCACAACATCTCAACAATCACTGGTTTCATTACCGGGGGACTGTGATCGTATGGTGTAAAAAACATAAAAAGCCAAATGAAAGCCTTCCTCCAAAACGGGGAAGGCTTTTTGTTTTAGCGATAATTTTAAAAAATCTAAACAGTATAAAATCATGAAAAAAATATCAACCTTATTTAAAAAGGATCCGAATAATTTGGCGGGGGTTATCAATGAAGTTGACCCCGAGAACAATTGGGCTTTACACGGCGGAATCGCAACCAGGAAATTTGATGGTACAGCTTGCGCCGTAATAGAAGGTGAATTGTATAAACGATATGATGTTAAGAAAGGCCGGGAAATCCCAGCTAATGCAATACCTTGCCAAGAACCTGATGGGATAACCGGACATTGGCCGCATTGGGTTAAATGTGACAGAAATGATAATTCGGACAAATACCATTTCGAAGCTTTTGATAAATGCACTGAAAAAATTGATGGGACTTACGAATTAGTGGGGCCAAAAATACAAAGCAATCCCGAAGGATATAATGAACACTGTTTAATAGTTCATGGCGGCCACGAGATTAAATTGGAAGATAGGTCATTCGAAAGCATCCGGGACTTCTTAAGCGCATCTCATAACGACGTTGAAGGCATTGTGTTTCATGCCAATGATGGAACCGGCAGAATGTGTAAAATACGTAAAAGTGATTTTAGTATAAAACGAAAAAAATAAAATATCTCTTGCTTATTAAAAAAATATCTACTTACTTTACAGACATAATATATATGATAATTAACAACACCACATCAACAACAATTACTACCACCGGCGTAAAATCCGGAGGAAGATAATCGTATGGTGTAAAAAACATAAAAAACCAAATGAGCGCCTTCCTCCGAAAAGAGGAAGGCGTTTTTGTTAATATTAAACGCAGTAATGAAGATTTTAAAATTTGGCGGTACTTCCGTAGGATCAGTTCAAAGCATCCAAACCTTATTGAACATTGTAAAAGGCGAAGTTGAGAATAAAGAAAAACCAATAATAGTGCTCTCGGCCATGAGCGGGGTAACCAACCTGCTGCTCTCAATGGCCGAAGGCGCCGCAAATGGTGTAGAATTTACAGAACAATTGGCCGAGTTGGAAAAACGCCACTTTGATGTGGTAAAAAGCCTTCTTACCGTTCAAAACCAAAACCCTGCGTTTACCCGCCTGAAGATCTTTTTTAACCACCTGGAAGATCTGTTACAGGGTGTACTTACCCTTAGGGAACTCACTCCTAAAACCAGCGATCAGGTGCTTAGTTTCGGAGAGCGGTGCTCAACCCTGATGATCTGTAAAATTGCGGCACAGCATTTCCCGGAAGCGCATTGTGTTGATGCCTCAGAACTGATAAAAACCGATAGCTCATTTGGGCAGGCTAAGGTTAATATGGAGCTAACTGAATTACTGATCCGCGGTTTTCAGCAGGAACACAGCGATAAAGTGCTTTTTGTAACCGGGTTTATAGCTGCTAACGAAGTAGGGCAAGTAACTACCCTTGGTCGTGGAGGAAGTGATTATACAGCAGCCATATTTGGCTCGGCATTAAATGCACAGGAGATCCAGATCTGGACCGATGTTAACGGAATGATGACCGCCGATCCGCGCATGGTAAAAAAGGCATTTTCACTGCCGGAGCTTACTTATACTGAAGCAATGGAGCTTTCCTACTTCGGTGCAAAGGTGATCTATCCGCCAACTATGATCCCGGCATTTTTAAAGAAGATCCCTATCGTTATAAAAAACACTTTCGAGCCTGAGTTTGAAGGTACAGTGATCCGTCATGATTGCAAGCCGTCAAACCTGCCGATAAAAGGCATTTCCTCCATCAATAACATCAGCATCCTTAATTTGGAAGGCAGCGGCATGGTGGGTAAATCAGGCTTTAGCGGCAGGTTGTTTTCTTTGCTGGCAAGGGAGCAGATCAACATCATATTAATTACCCAGTCATCATCCGAACACAGCATCACCTTCGCTGTTCAGCCTGATGACACCGAAAAAGCAAAAAAACTAATAGAACAGGAATTTGAGCTGGAACTCCTCGCCAAAAAGCTTGAAGAAGTAGTGATTGAGCAAAATCTGGCCATTATAGCCATAGTTGGCGAAAACATGAAACAAACCCCCGGTGTATCGGGCAAGTTGTTCCATGCCCTGGGCCGTAATGGGGTTAATGTAAGGGCCATTGCACAGGGATCGTCTGAATATAATATCTCGGTTATTATTTCTGCCCGCGACCTTGCCAAAGCACTAAATGCGGTGCATGATGGCTTTTTTACCCAGCTCACCAAAACATTACATGCTTTTTGTTTGGGTACCGGCAATATCGGCCAAACCCTGTTTAAACAACTAAATGCACACAGCGCTTACTTGCAGGAGCATAATGGCATCCAGGTAAAAATTGCGGGCATCAGCAATACCCGTAAAATGATCTTTAATGTCGATGGCATCTCGTTGGATAACTGGCAGGAAGAGCTGAATGCATCTCACGAGACTGCCGATCTGCAGGAGTTTGTTGCCCGCATGAAAAGCATGAACCTGCCCAATTGTGTTTTTATTGATAATACCGCCAGCCCAAAGCCGGTTGAGGTTTATGAACAGGTGTTTAAATCGAACATCTCTGTTATTACCTGTAATAAAATAGGTAACTCAGCCTCATATAAGCAATATAAAACCTTTCATGATACCGCGCTGCAGCATGGGGTCGACTTTTTTTACGAAACCAATGTAGGCGCTGGCTTGCCGATCATCCGTACTTTAAAAGACCTGATGAACAGCGGCGACAGGATTGCAAAAATTGAGGCCATTTTATCGGGCACTATCTCGTTTATCTTTAATAATTTTAAGGGCGATGCAAACTTTCACGATGTGGTAAAAGAGGCACAGGAAAAAGGCTATACTGAACCTGATCCGCGTGATGATTTGAGCGGAAAAGATTTTATGCGCAAAATGCTGATCCTCGCCCGCGATGCTGGTTATGCCATGGAAGAAGCCGATGTACAAATTGAAAGCGTTTTGCCTGCTGCTTGCTTAGCAGCTAAAACTGTTGAAGATTTTTACGCAGCTTTAAAAAGTGAAGACGCTTATTTCACCAACTTGAAACAGCAATCCGAAAAAGACAATAAAGTATTACGCTACATAGGCAAGCTTGAAAATGGGAAAGCGGAGATCACCCTGCAAATGGTTGATGAAAGCCATCCGTTCTCAACATTGTCGGGCAGTGATAACATTATATCTTTCACAACCGACAGGTATAAAGAGCGCCCGTTGGTTGTAAAAGGCCCCGGCGCAGGCGCCGAAGTAACCGCCGCAGGCGTATTTGCTGATTTAATAAATGTCGGCGCGTAGGCCAGGCCCCCTGACTCCCTAATAGCCCCTAATAGCCCCTAAAGGGGAACAAAAGTTAATAAATATGGAAGATAATATACAAAAAGTAAAAAGCCCATCCACTATTTCTCCCCCTTTAGGGGGCCGGGGGGCCTCGGGGACTATTCAGGTCTTCGCCCCGGCAACCGTAGCCAACGTGGTTTGCGGCTTTGATGTACTGGGCTTTGCCGTTAATGAACCCGGCGATGAAGTGATAATGCGCACGACCAATAAACCCGGCATCACTATAAGCAAAATTACCGGGGATGACGGCCGTTTACCGCTCGACCCGGCTAAAAATACAGTGAGCGTTAGCGTTCAGCATTATTTAAACAGCATCGGCCGTACCGATATCGGGCTGGATATTGAGCTGCACAAAAAAATGCCGATCGGCAGCGGACTGGGTTCCAGTTCGGCAAGTACTGTAGCGGGCTTGTTTGCTATCAAAACCTTATTGGGGGATGATGCTGACCCGGCAAAGCTGTTGCCCTTTGCTATGAAGGGTGAAGAAATGGCTTGCGGTCATGGTCATGCGGATAACGTTGCGCCTGCTCTTTTCGGTGGCTTTGTATTGGTGCGAAGCTATGAGCCATTGGATATCATCAGGCTGCCACACCCGGAAGGATTGTATTGCGCCATAGTATTCCCTGATGTGGATGTGCCTACACGCGAGGCGCGGCAGATCATCCGCAAAAACATCCGGATGCAGGATGCCGTTACCCAATGGGGCAATATTGCAGGACTTGTAAGCGGTTTGTTTATGAATGATATTGACCTGATAGGCCGCAGCATGAAAGACATTTTGGTTGAACCTGTACGCTCTATGCTGATCCCTGATTTTTATAAAATGCGCGAAATGGCTATGGAGCTGGGTGCGGTAAGCTTTGGCATCAGCGGCTCAGGCCCTTCAGTGTTTGCCTTTACGCGTAATGAAGAAACCGCCAACCGCATCACCCAAAAACTGCAGCAGCATTTAACAGGGATAAATATTGGAAGTAATACTTATATATCAACTATAAATGATAAAGGGCCGAGAGTGATAGGCTAGTTAACAAAATAACCACATGTCATTGCGAGGTACGAAGCAACCGCGATTAAGCAGGTCCGCTCTGTATAGTTCGCGATTGCTTCGTACCTCGCAATGACAAAAAGAGTAAATCCGAAATGCAATTATATAGTACCAAAAACCCATCCACCCGTGTATCATTTAAAGAAGCGGTTTTTAACAGCATGCCGCAGGATAAAGGCCTTTACATGCCGGTTAATATTCCGCGCCTGGATGATAAATTCTTAAATAACCTTGATGGTTATACCCTGCCCGAAATTGCTTTCCATGTTGCACAACATTTAATTGGTGATGATATCCCGGATGCTGATCTGAAAGCTATTGTATACGATGCCATCAACTTTTTAGCCCCTGTGGTTAAACTGGAAGAAAATATATTTGTGCTGGAGCTGTGGCATGGCCCCTCGCTGGCGTTTAAAGATTTCGGCGCCCGCTTTATGAGCAGGATAATGAGCTACTTTTTAGAAAAAGGTGAAAAACAACTGGATGTACTGGTGGCCACATCCGGCGATACCGGCGGAGCAGTTGCTTTAGGCTTTTTAGGCGTTCCCAACACCCGCGTTACTATTTTATACCCGAAAGATAAGGTAAGCGACATCCAGGAATTGCAGTTAACCACCAACGGCCAAAACATCCGCGCCGTTGAGGTTGATGGTACATTTGATGATTGCCAGGCACTGGTTAAACAGGCTTTTACAGATGATGAACTGAATGAAAAATTCAGGCTTACATCTGCAAATTCTATCAATATAGCACGGCTTATTCCTCAAACCTTTTATTACTTTAATGCTTATGCACAGCTGTTAAAGCAAGGTATCAGTAAAGTGATTTTTTCGATACCCAGCGGTAATTTCGGCAACATAGGTGCAGGTTTATTAGCCTGGAAGATGGGTTTGCCGGTAGCGCATTTTATAGCCGCCACTAATGCAAATGATACTGTTCCTGAGTTTTTGAAGACAGGCGTTTATCAGCCAAAACCATCTATAGCAACGCTTAGCAACGCTATGGATGTGGGCGACCCAAGCAACTGGGTGCGCATTGCCGATTTGTTTAAGGACGATATGGATGAGCTTAAAAACCTGGTTGCCGGCTATCGTTATGATGACGAAGAAACTTTGGAAGCTATCAAATTCATCAATGATAATTATAACTATGTGGCCTGTCCGCATACCGCAATAGCCTGGCAGGCCCTCCGCGACTGGCAGCAGGATAATTATAAACCCGATACCACGGGCATATTTTTATCAACCGCCCACCCCTGCAAATTCCCGGATGTGTTTCCTAAAAGTATTGCAGCAAAGATTGATATCCCTGAGCAGGTTGCAGATCTGCATAAAAAGGAAAAGCAAGCCACTGTTTTAAGCAAGGATTTTGAGGGATTTAAAAAGTATTTGTTGGAGAATGAATAATGGTGCTCCCCTCCCGTCATGCCGAATTTATTTCGGCACCCCACAGGACAGGTATGCGCCATACAACCCAACGGACAGGTTACCATCAAGCAAATATTTTATCTTTATAAAGAGATAACCAGAAAAATGCTTTTTAAGGCTATACCTACATCATGACCAATAAATATAGAACCACATTTTATATTGGAGTTACTAATGATATAACAGCAAGGGTTTGGCAACATATAAACAATGAAGGCTCAGATTTTGTAAAGAGATATAAATTGTATGACTTAGTTTATTACGAATGGCATGAAAGAATTACCGATGCCATTGATCGTGAAAAACAGTTGAAGAATTGGCACCAGGATTGGAAGATCAATTTAATAAAATCTGTAAATCCGAATATGAAGGATTTAAAAGGTGAAATAGGTTTAGAGCCTGAATGATGTGCATAGCGTTTACCTATCAACGGCTCAACGTGTGGGGTGCCGAAATAAATTCGGCATGATGGTTTTAATTAATATTTTATGGAAGAAATAAAGGAAAATCTTGACCATGATTGGTTTGATGAATTAAGTGAAGAACAACAAGCATCTGTATTGAAAGGTTTGGAACAGGCAGATAAAGGCGAAGGTATTAGCCCTGAAGACGCAATTGTACGGCTTGGTCTGTAGATTTGCATGGTGTTTACCTTACAAGCGGCTCATCTTGTGGGGTGCCGAAATAAATTCGGCATGACGTTATATATATGTACTATGAAAATAATAACCACATCCACCCTTTCAGGTCAGCAAAAACAAGCCGCATTAAATATCTGGAATGCAGAATACCCGGTGCGTTTGCTGATGCCGGGCATGAATGAATTTGATACCTTTATCAATCCACTCATCAACCCAAAACATTATTTATTAATAAATGAACCCGATGAGATAGTGGGCTGGGCGGCTACATTTTCAGTTGAAACTGCCAGGTGCTTTTTCATCATGCTCTCTGGTAGCATTCATGGTAAAGGATATGGAAGCTTGTTGTTGAACGAACTAAAAAAGGATGAAACCCAACTATTTGGCTGGGCTATTGACCATGATACCGATATTAAGGCAAATGGTGAACCCTATCCGTCACCCATAAACTTTTACCATAAAAACGGGTTTACCATTAATACTGATCTGCGTTTGGAAAACGAGCAATTATCTGCGGTAAATATTTTGTGGAATGCAGAAACCGGCCAATAGCATTTTTATTATTTTTATCCCATGATCAATACCATCATCTTCGACCTTGGCGCAGTTTTAATTGACTGGAACCCGCACTACATGTACCGCACCATCTTCAACGATGAGGAAGAAATGAAGAACTTCCTCGCAACGGTCACCACCTCCCATTGGAATGAGGAGCAGGATGCAGGCCGGTCATTAGCTGAAGGCACGGAGATCCTTGTTAAACAGTTCCCTGAACATGAGGATAACATCCGCGCCTTTTACACCCGCTGGGACGAAATGCTGGGGGATGCTTTTCATGATACGGTGGAGATTTTTAAAGCGCTTAAAGAAAGCGGTAAATATAAAATTTATGCACTAACCAACTGGTCGGCCGAAACCTTTCCTGTTGCGTTGGAACGGTTCGAGTTTTTGCATTGGTTTGATGGGATAGTAGTATCAGGGGCTGAAAAAATGCGTAAGCCTGCACCGGAGTTTTACCAGGTCCTGTTAGATCGTCATGAAGTTAAGGCCGAAGAAGCTTTGTTTATTGATGATAATTACCGTAATATTTTAGCTGCGGAGAAGCTGGGGATAAAATCGATACATTTTACATCAGCACCAGAGCTAAAGAAAAAGCTAACAGAACTGGAAGTTCTTTAATTCAGATCCACTAAACACATATTCTCAAAACGACATCTGGGTTTCTGCAAAATTGCACAAAGTGCCAAGCAGGGCACTTAACTCTTCGCCTTTTGTAGTAAGCGAATATTCTGTACGAGGTGGGTTACCGGGCAAATATAATTTATTGATCAGGTCCTGCTGCTCCAAAAGCTTTAAGCGGTCAGCCAAAATATGGTCGCTAATATGTTCCAGGTCTTCCTTTAATGAGGTAAACCGGGTATTTCCTTCTTCAATACTGAACAATACTTCCGTCATCCACCTTTTGCTTAACAGGTTGATCAATTCAGTAAGCGCACACTTTTCTTCCAAAAACGATTGATTGTAATAATTAGTGGAACTGAGTTTTCTTTCTGACATAGCTAATTTTTTAATGAGTTACTAACAAAGCGGTGAGTTATTGATCTCAAACGCTATTAGTTGTTTCTTTGTTGCCGTTAACCGGATTATTATTATGCCGGTGCATAAAATTACGGGGTTACTGTAAATAAACGAAAAATCCATTAAAAAAATTACAATTATGAAATACCGCAAAATTGCAAATACCGACCTGTCACTTTCAGAAGTAACCTTTGGTGCCTGGGCAGCCGGGGGCTGGATGTGGGGCGGTACCGAACGCAGTGAAGCAATTGAAGCCATAAGGGCATCTTACTCGCTTGGTGTAACTTCTATTGATACCGCTCCCATATACGGGCAGGGCACAAGCGAAGAAATTGTTGGGGAGGCTATTAAGGGGATCCCAAGAGACCGCATTCAAATCCTTACCAAATACGGAATGCGCTGGGATCTTAAAAAAGGCGACTTTGGCTTCAGCAGTAAAAACAACAGCGGCGAGGACATTGACATTTACAAGTACGCAGGGAAAGAAAGCATCATAAAAGAATGTGAAGACAGCCTGAAAAGGCTGGGAACAGATTATATTGATCTGTACCAGATCCACTGGCCCGATTCAACAACGCCTATAGAAGAAAGTATGGAAGCCGTTGCCCGGCTTATTGAGCAGGGAAAAGTTAGGTATGCCGGCGTTAGCAACTATGATGCAAAACAATTGGCCGAAGCTGGGAAATATGTTGATGTAGTTTCTAACCAGGTTTCCTACAGTATGGTGAAACGTTCAATTGAAGAAGAATTAATTCCGTATTGCCTGCAAAACAACAAATCTATTTTAGCTTACAGCCCTTTGGAACGCGGGCTTTTAACCGGCAAAATGAAGCCAGGATATAAATTTTCAAATGGCGATCATCGCAGCGAAATTTCCTTTTTTAAGGATGAAAATTTAAAACGGACCAATGATTTTCTGGGACTGATTAAACCCATTGCCGACGAAAAAAATCTTACAGTCGGCCAGCTGGTATTGTTATGGACGCTTGCACAACCCGGAATAACTATTGCCCTTGTTGGCGCCAGGAATAGCGAGCAAGCCATTGTAAATGCGAAAGCTATTGAAAGCAGCTTAAGCAGCGAAGAAGTAAGCCTGATTTCAGGTCACCTGGCCAACTTGCAATTGGTCTGATAAATTCTTTTCTAAGTTTTTTATTTTTTGATTGTTTTATAAAAGCATGGTACTGGCAATGCCGGTACCCGCTTTTATAATTTCATCGCCTTTTAAAGGTTAATTTATTATAACCTTTTGTTACCCATCATTTAATTTATGAAACAACCACCTGCTGAAACAGATGATTTGCACCCGGTGATCTCAGAACTGCTGAACACAAAATTTAATACCGAATACAAAATCCCGGCAGAGATCCATGCTTTTAGACACATGATGGATGAATTTACACGCATCGCCTCATTTTCAGAAGTTGAATCAATGTCGATCCATGAAATGAAATTTATACCTGATGATTTGCAGGAGTTTAAGATAATGATCTACAATGCAGACCGCGATAACCTAAAACCGGTTCTAATCTATTTTCACGGGGGCAACTGGATAGCGGGTAGTCTGGATACAAGCGATTCTGTTTGCCGTACACTTGCAGAGGGCAGCAACTATGTTGTTATATCGGTTGATTATGCACTTGCGCCTGAACACAACTTTCCGATACCTCTATACCAGGGACTTGAGGTTATTGACTGGATTAAAAAACAGGGATTTTATTATGGTATCAATCGTCAAAAAATAGTTATTGGCGGTGATAATGCCGGGGGAAATATTGCCGCAGGTCTCATTCACCTGGTAAGCCAGAGGAGAATACTTACCCTGCAGGGCCAGCTGTTGATCTGCCCTGCCTTGCATTACCGTTTTGATACACTATCTTATTGTGAATACGAAAAAGGGTATCTGACCTCCCGGGAAATGATCCAAAATAGCTATAAAGCCTATTTGGGGCCGTATGCTGATGCGTATAGCGAATTTGCATCGCCGCTATTAACCCGCAATGTAAGCCACATACCGCCAACCCTTATTTTCACAGCAGAATATGACCCATTACGTGATGAAGCCGAACTTTATGCAGACCGGTTAAAAAGGCAAGGCATT
>JAQBOS010000055.1 GCA_028287925.1 Mucilaginibacter sp.
TAACGGAGTTTTATTCATCTTTTTAAAAGTTTAAATGTTTATTTAAGTAATTTATAATGATGAATTTATGAATACTATCCGACAAAATACCATCCTGGTGTAATTAGCTTTATGCAAACGTTTGATAACTAATGCCATTTATTTACTTATACCAAATTCAAAAATTGTTTTGCTTTTAAATACCTCACCTGCCTTTAAAACTGTATTTGGAAAATGCGGCTGATTGGGCGAATCGGGATATTGCTGTGTTTCAAGGCAAAAGCCGCTCCTTCGTGTGTATATAGCCCCGTCCTTACCAACAGCTCCATCCAATACATTGCCCGGATACAAGTGAACGGCAGGCTCAGTAGTATACACTGTTAAAATCCGGCCACTGCCTGCCTCCGTTACCTGTGCTGCCAGTTTCAATTCGTCAGAGTTTTCACTTTTAATTACCCAGCTATGATCGTATCCGTCACTTAAGATCAATTGCTCATCACCTGCATTAATATCCTTACCAATAGCTTTTGGGGTTTTAAAATCAAAAGGAGTTCCATTTACGGGTGCAATTTCGCCGTGCGGAACCTGGCTTTTAGTTACCGGTAAATAACTGTTTAAGGGCATCATTAGTTCATGTTCAAGTATACTGCCATTTGAGTGCCCGGCAAGGTTAAAATAAGTATGCTGCGTTAAGTTGAGCAGGGTGGTTTTATCCGTCTTTGCTGAAAAATCAACAATCAGCTGATTTTGGTCATTCAAAGTATAGGTTACAGTTACCAGTAAATTACCCGGGAAGCCTTCCTCGCCGTCCGGGCTCAAATATTCCATTTTTACAGAAGGGGAACCATTATTCATAATAAAGACCGGTTTCCAAACCTTTTTATTAAAGCCAACCGCTCCGCCATGATGATGGTATCCTCCAGGCTTAACCGTTAGCTGATGAAATTTACCATCCAGCTCAACCAAACCACCGGCTATGCGGTTTGCATAACGGCCAACAATTGCACCTATATAATGGTTATCGTTAATATAACCTTGTAAATCATCATACCCAAAAGCAATATCGGTGAAATTACCTTCCTTGTCAGGGGTTGTAATTGCCGTTACGGTTGCTCCAAAATTGGTGATATCAACCCCAATCCCATTTGCATTTTGCAAATGATAAAGGTAAATATCCTGGCCTTCTATGGTGCCCCAATGCTTTAAAGCAGGTTTTATATTATCCATAATTTTTTTCTCACCGGGTTGATAACAGGTTTAATGCTGCGATATATTTTTTGAATTTAGAAATTATGACGCACGATATATTATTTTTGACAACGCAAACGTTTGATTGATTTTTGTTTTACAACAAATGGTTCGCCAATATAAACTGTACACAAACGTTTGATTAAACTTAGTGGTTAAATTATATTAACTTTAAATTCACAATTAAACACATCTGTAAATGCGATCAAAGCCGGCTACTATAAAGGAAATTGCACAGTTATTAAATATATCTGTATCAACAGTTTCCAGGGCATTGCATGATCATCCCAGTATAGGGCTCACTACCCGGCAAAAAGTAAAGAAGCTGGCTGGTGAACTTAATTATGAACCTAATCAAACCGCTATTTTTTTACAGCAGGGTCGCACGCTTACCATTGGCGTAATATTACCCGATCTTTCCGAATCCTTTTTTTCATCAGCCATCAGCGCTATTGAGGATAGTGCCTATAAAAGAAACTACACCGTTTTGCTGGCTCAATCGCATGATGATGAGCAAAAGGAAAAACAGCTGGTCGAAAAAATGAAAAATCACCGGGTTGACGGGCTTTTGGTTTCCGTAAGTAAAAACACCTCCTCCTATCAGCATTTTGAAAATCTTAAGCAATACAATATCCCTATCGTTTTCTTCGACAGGATCCCGGCTATGCAAAACATTCATTATGTGGCTTGTAATATGGAAATAGGTACAATTGAAGCGGTAAGCTACCTGTTAAAAAAAGGTCACCGTTCTATTGGAATGATCAATGGCCCCGGCACTTTGTTTGCCAGCGGAGAAAGAAAGGAAGGCTATATTAAAGCAATGATAAAAAACCGGTTGAAGTTTGATCCCTCACTAATTGTAACGTGTGATTTAACAGAGGCCGGAACCCAACAGGCATTAAACGAACTGCTGGCCAGCAAAAGAAAGCCTACGGCTGTTGTAACTTTTAATGATTATGTGGCGCTTTTTGCTATTAAACATGCCACCGATTTGAAATTAAGAATAAACCAGGATCTTGAATTTGTAAGCTACGCCAATTTACCCCTTATTAATTATATGGAAAGCATCCCTTCAGCTTCTGTTGAACAATTTCCATACCTGCAAGGCCAGAAAGCTGCCGATATATTACTTGACCTGCTTGCGCAGAAGCACCAGGGAGTTGCTGAGCAAACCGCCTATTATAAAATTATTATAGAATCGCAGCTGATTGAAAACCGCGGCACGACAGATATAAAAGGCAAATAAAAACGGACAAACGTTTGCGCATAATTATAAGTTAGCTATTGATTAAATTTGAGCTTTTGTAATTCCTTATGATGGATAATATCCTAAACGCTTTTGGCTTAAAGCCCAATAATTACCATGTAGCATCTTTTGGTTCTGGCTTAATTAATTACACCTGGAAAATTTCGGGCACAAGCCGGCAATATATATTACAACGAATTAATAAAAATGTATTTAAG
The DNA here is from genome assembly GCA_028287925.1 of Mucilaginibacter sp. Classification (GTDB taxonomy): domain Bacteria; phylum Bacteroidota; class Bacteroidia; order Sphingobacteriales; family Sphingobacteriaceae; genus Mucilaginibacter. The sequence goes on from JAQBOS010000055.1 coordinate 2,692, forward strand.
ACACCGCAGGATATTGCCAATAACCTGGTTCAGTTAGAAAATTATCTGAAGCAAACCGCTCCTGAGTATCTTTTTGCAGCGCCATTACCAACAGTAAACGGAGAGAGCTTGGTAGAAGATGAGGGGAATTATTACAGGTTATCGCCATTTATTAAAAATTCGCATACGGTTGATTTTATTGAAGAGGACAAGCAGGCTTATGAAGCAGCCAAACAATTTGGTAAATTCACCCGGCTGTTAAAGGATTTTGACCTAACCCAATTAAGGTACACACTGTCTGATTTTCATAACCTAACGCTCAGGGTTGAGCAATTTAAAACTGCTTTGGCTAATGCCGATAAAGAAAGGTTAAGCAATGCCGCAGCGGAAATTTTGCAGGTTGAAGCTAATATTGACATTGCACTGATCTATGAACAATTGGTAAATGGCAAACAGATCCCTATGAGGGTTATCCACCATGATACCAAGATCAATAATATATTATTTGATGATAACAATTGCGGCTTGTGTGTAATAGACCTTGATACGGTAATGCCGGGTTATTTTATCAGCGATGTGGGCGATATGATGCGTACCTATCTCTCGCCTGCTAATGAAGAAGAGCGGGATTTAAGCAAAGTGCAAATAAATGACGACTATTTTATAGCCGTGTATAAAGGTTATATGGAAGAAATGGGCGGCACTTTAACTGCTGTAGAAAAAGACCTGTTCATCTATTCGGGAAAATTCATGATCTACATGCAGGCTATCCGCTTTTTAGCCGACTATTTGAATGGAGATATTTATTATCATACTCAATATGCAGCGCATAACCTGGTACGGACACAAAATCAATTAACATTGCTTGAACGGTATCTGCAATCAGAAAGCAGGTTCCTGGGATATATTGCCCAATTAGAAAAAGCATTTGTTAGTTCCATTTAAATAAAGTCCGCGAATAAAATAGGGTGATCAGAGCTTGCCCTATTGTTTAACTGTTGATCAAAAGGCGGTATATAAATTATAAGTTTAACATTTACCTCCTGATAAACTTGTCTTTTAAAACGCGCTCCATCACGGCGTTAGAAAAGCTTAGTCCCATCGTTATTTTTATATCGCCCAGGTGAAGCGTATTACCCTCAATAGTATTAATTCGCTGTACATTAACAATATAGCTTTTGTGAACCTGTAAAAATTTTTCGGCAGGTAGTTTTTCCAAGATCCCTTTAATGGTTATGTAAGCAATCAGCTTAGCGCTCATTGTATAAATGATCACATAATTAGCCATTGCTTCTACATAAATCAATTCATCATATATTACCCTTTCAATCTTCTTGTCGCACTTTATATAAAAATGATCGGCGTTAGCTTTTTCCGCTATTGATTTATTTTCTTTTAATGATTTTAGCTCGAGCGCTTTTTGTGATGCTTTTAAAAAACGTTCCAAAGAAAAAGGTTTAACCAGGTAATCAATCACGGCCAGTTCAAAACCATCAAGCGCATATTGGCCATAAGCCGTGGTCATGATCACCATTGGCAAATTAGGTACCGACCGTAAAAATTCAATACCATTCATTTTGGGCATGTTAATATCCAGGAAGATCAGGTCGGCTTTCAGGCTATTGATCAACCCTATGGCTTTTAACGGATTTACAGCAGTTCCGGCTAATTCCAAAAAGTCAGTTTCTTCTATATATTCCTGTAATAGTTTACGGGCAATAGGCTCATCATCAATAATCAGGCATTTCAGTTTCATACATCAAACAATGTTAACGTGATCTCATAACTTTCATCACGTTCATCAATCTTTAACTCGTGTTTATCCGGATACAAAAGCTCCAGCCTTCTTTGCACATTGGTGATCCCTAAACCAGAAGCCTTTTCGGCCTGGTTGATATAAACATCCTTTGTATTAAGTATTTTAAAAACAAGGTGTCCATTTTGGTGGTTTAATTTAATATCGATAAAATTATCCCTGCCATCATTAAAACCCACATATTTGAAAGCATTTTCTATAAAAGTGATCAATAATAACGGTGCTATTTTTAAGTTCCCATTTATCTTATCATCACAAAATGACACCCTGATCCGGTCATCGATCCTGCTTTTTTGCAGGTCAATATAATTTTTGATGTAATTAAGCTCCCTGTCCAACTCAATCTGCTCAACATTACATTCATATAGCTGGTAACGAAGCATTTCAGAAAATTTAAGAAGCATTTCCCTTGCCGGCTTATTCGTTTTGTCTATATGCCCGTAAATAGAGTTAATGGAATTAAACAAAAAGTGCGGATTAAATTGCGCCCTTAAAAAGTTAAGTTCATTGGTAGCTTTTTCCTTCTCAATTTTCTCAATATAAATTTCAGAACTGATCTTATCAGTAATCATTTTACCTGCCAGGATGAAAACCACCCAAAACAGGATATTAACAAACGAATTATTGAATATGCTCAGATAATCAAAATGGGTCCCGGATACATTGAAAAGGTAAATAGTAACTGCCATAGAAACAGGGATTCTTATTATGGCAGTTAAGGCAATTGCCAGGATAAACAAGACCCCGAATTTTACATATTGTTTTTTATTGAGTAAGTAGGGAATATTATACAGTGTATTAAAATAGTAATTGGCTGCTATAAATATTAAATAACAAAATTGAATTGTTATGGCGCGGGTAAGTACCAGGGTGTTGTTTCTGAAAACAAAGACCCAGAAAATATAAGCCAGCAGCCAAAATAAGAGATGATATATGATGGTGTTTCGTCTCAAGATCAATTTGAAATTATATGATAAAAATACAACTATTTCTGTTCAGGGCCGCCTTCGGGGAAAGCCTGGCCTTTATGGCAGGTATTACAGCTAACTGTAAGTGCGTCGCTACCTATTACCGGGTGTTTTTGTTTAAAGTATTTTTTATTGATCTTAATGGTCATGCGCATCATAACCCTGGCAATTTCCTTCTCGGGTTTGGCGTCACTGGCAAAATCTAACCCGTGGCCATCCTTCGCATTGGCATGGCAAAAACTGCACGTAACACCAAGACCATCCTGAAAATCATCTACCATAATTCCCTGGAGATCTTTTGAGCTGATGTTTTTAGGTAATACTTTTAAATTAACATACTGTACAGTAGCTTGTTTTGAAGAAGCAGCAGCCGCACAAATACTTACCATTGCCCCAAGGGTAATAATAATACCCAGCTTTTTGTTTATTCGCATAGTTTATTCAGGATTTAACTGCGTATATATTTAAGGTCACTTCCAGCTCGTTTGATATGGGGCTTGTTCCGCCAACTCCAAAATCCTTCCTGTTTATTTTAAATGATCCTTTAAACTGGAATTCATTATTGGCAGGTACGGCAGTGAACGGAATTGAAATGTCTTTTGATTTACCTTTAATAGTAAGCTTTCCATTAACGGTGTAATTGCCGGTTTTACCGGAAGCAGTAATTTTGGTCGATACAAAATGAATATTCGGATAGTTTTTAATATCAAAATAGTTTTCATCTTTAAGGTGTTTATCCCTCAGGCTATTATCGGTATTTATTGTGCCGGCATCTATTGTTATGTCCATGCTGCTACTGGCCGGCGCCTGGGCATCAAAATTGATCATCCCCTGGATCCCCGTAAAAGATCCCTTCACATCAAACCCAAAATTGCCGATAGTAAATTGCACGGTTGATTTTTCATCAACCGGTTTATATTGCGCCATAACAGTTAGGCCCGACAGGGTGATCAGAATAAATAATATTGTTTTTTTCACGCTTTTATCTTTTTTACAGGTGATTAAAAAATGTGGAACTACGGATTCCCGCAGCTCCACGACCCCACAACCAATCACCTTATATTTGTACTTATTTTATGTTGTTGTATTACCCGGCGTTTATTAATGGTGTATCTGTAATTGCCAGGGTATGGTTATGTTCCTGGTAATTTACACTGGTTAAACCCAGTAGTGTACGGAGTTTCTCGGCCGGAACCTTCATTGGGCCCGGGGATGGCGCCGCGCCGGGTGCGGGTTGCGGGAAAGCAGTTGAATTAGCAGTATGGAAAGTAATATTCCCTTCAACCTTTTGAATAGTTTGATGAATATGACCATTAAGTACCGATACCGAACCAAAACGTTTCAGCAAAGCCAAAGCCTGGGCACTATCTTCTGTACCCCATCCCCATTGCGGATAAATGGCCCACATTGGGATATGCGCAAATACCACAATAGGTGTACTTGATGTAAGACTCTTCAAATCCCCTTCCAGCCATTTAATCTGATCAGGGCCTAAGTAGCCCAGGCCACCGTCAACGTGGTTGGTTACATTTACCAACCCAACAAAATGCACGCCGTTTGAATCAAAGCTGTACCAGCCATCTCCTTTAGTGCCTTTTCCATAACGCTCCAGGTAAAGTTTGCCGTTATCGGTCACATCATGTTCTCCGGGGACATAGAATATTTTTTCGGCCTTTACGCTTTTTAATGATTGTTCAAGCGTATCAAACTCATCAGCCTGCGCCAGGTGGGATAAATCTCCGGTATGCAATACAAATGAAGGCTTACCCGGCATAGCATTAATTTTTTCAATGGTAGCCTGCAATGTTCCAACCACATCAGGATTAGCAGCTTTATTAAAACCAATATGGCTATCGCTGATCTGGACAAAACTGAAATCGGATTTTGGTATTACAAGCCCTTTTCTCAGGCCTCCTGTTGTTTTATCAATCATCTGGCTCATGCCGTATGATTTTAAGATGCCGCCCGACATCATCCAAAGCACACCAGTGCCGGCCCATGCCATGCATTCTAAGAACCCTCTGCGATCAATGCCATCGCCATTGGCATCAGGGGTATGTTCTTCTCCGTGGTTAAAATGGTTTTTCATATTTCTTTTTTTAGTGATTATTGAAGTACATCACGAAAAAAGATAATATTAATTCACTGCTATAATATTTTACATGAGTTGGGATAATTACTTGATGAAACTTGTTTTTAGCTCAGTTTAAGAGCTGCACGTTTTTCGGAAAAGTTATTTAGCTTTTACTGTTATGGATATTAGAACATTACACATTTCCCTTATTTCTTCTTCGGTATTGTAATAATGAACGGAGGCCCTTACAATACTGCTGAGCTGATTTTTATTCATATAGATAAGGGTTGAAATAGCTTTGCCGACAGATACATTAATTTGATTTGCTGCAAGCTCGTTTTTCACCAAAACGCTATCCATTCCATTTACAGAAAAGGTTACAATGCCGCACTGGAGATCGCCACTGTCATAAACGGTTATTCCGTCAATGTCTTCAAGCTGCCGGCGCATCAGGCCGGCTAAATACTGAACCCGTTGCCAGATCCTTTCAACGCCAATATTTAAAGCATATTCAATGGCTTTACCCAAGCCAAGGGTAAGCGCGCGATTTTTTTCATAAAGCTCAAACCGCCTGGCATCATCCCTTACTTTGTAATCAGTTTCGCTAACCCAGGGTGCTGAAAAGCCATCCATAAATACAAGTTTTAGCTTATTCTGTACTTCTTTCCTTACATATAAAAAGCCTGTTCCTCTTGGAGCCCGCAAATACTTACGCCCGGTTACTGACAGCATATCACAGTCAATTTCTTTTACATCTATCGGCACTTGCCCTGCGCTTTGGCAGGCATCAACCAGGTATAAAATATTATGCTTACGGGCAATTTTACCTATTTCAACAACCGGGATCATTGCACCTGCGGTTGAGGGGATTTGGGTAATAGCTATCAGTTTGGTTTGAGGTGAAATAGTTTCCTCCAAAGTGGGAAGTGAAAAGTTACCCTGTTCATTATTAGGGATCACTTTAAATTCAATGCCATGTGTTTTTTGCGCATTTAAAAACCCTATTAAATTGGTTACGTACTCCATTTCTGAAGTAATAACCACATCGCCTTTTTTGAAATCTATCCCGTTAAATGCCAGGTGCCAGGCCATGCTTGCATTTTCTGCAATAGCTATTTCATCCTTATCAGCATTTATCAGTCGGGCAATTTGGGTATAGGTGTTTTCCAGCTGATCCTTATACTTATATTCAGTTTCATATCCACCGCAAATTGCCTCTTCGTTTAAATAGTTTATAACTGTTTCAACTACAACATCAGGTGGTAAAGAGGCTCCCGCATTATTAAAGTGGATCTTTTGAGCTGTTCCTTTGGTTTCAGCTCTTAATTGTTGTACTTCCTGAGGGCTTAACGGTATAATTTCCATCTTAATTTATCTTGAATATTACTCAATACAAATTAAAGGCTTAGCACAATAGTAAAACAGATGCAGTTTTGTTAATTTTAACCATAACAGATTGCTAACAATATTATATGGTCAACCGTTCATATTCCTCTAACAGTTTCTTTGGCGCGCGGTTACGCCAGGCGGTTAGCAATAAACTTTTAAGATCATCCGGAGATACAGTTTGAAGTGTAACCAACATATAATCAGTGCTGAGATAATGATCGGTAACAAAAAAAGTGAGTGGATCAGCATCCGTCCACTTTTTTCTTTCATCTGTTTGTATCAACAGGGTTTCGCAATCTTCTTTCAGCCTGCAAAATATTTTCTTATTCACATAAAAGGCTGGTGTGCTGTAGCATGGCTTTTCTGTAACACCGGGTAATGGCATTAATATTTTACGGATAAACGCTAAAAAGGCCAGGGTGCCGGGCTCCATTAGCTTTTGACGAACATTAAACCGCCACTGATGCCTGTTATTCATTGTTTGTATTGATTGAGATTCTAATTTACTGATAGTTGTTCTGTTTGAAAGATTTATTCTTATCCCTTTTTTAAAAAATAATTTACAATCCATGTCCAATTCAATAAAACTCATTTGATGCTTAGTTAGTTTATTAATTAAGTAACCATTAAAATAAAAGTGATGAGAAAATTAACTGTGTTTAACCATGTAACGCTTGATGGGTATTTTACACGTGAAAATGGTGATATGAGCTGGGCTCATAATGGCAGTGACGATGCCGAATACCAGGCATTTGTGGCCGGCAATGCCAGCGGCGATTCCGAGCTGCTATTCGGAAGAGTAACCTATGATATGATGGCAAGTTATTGGCCAACCCCTGTTGCAAGTCAGCAGGCACCCATTGTTGCCGAAAAAATGAACAGTGGCAGAAAGATAGTGTTTTCAAAAACAATGGATAAAGCTTTGTGGAACAATACCAAGCTGATAAAAGGCGATTTGGTAAAAGAAGTAAGAAAACTGAAACAAGAAAAAGGTCCCGATATGGTAATACTTGGGAGCGGTAGTATTGTTGCCCAATTAGCTGCGGCAGGTTTGGTAGATAATTACCAAATGGTGATTAACCCTGTCGCCCTTGGAAAAGGCCGCACCTTGTTTGAAGGATTGCCCAAAATGTTATCCCTCAAGCTTACTAACTCAAGAGCATTTAATAACGGTAAGGTGTTTTTGAGCTATGAAGCAATTGCTTAAAAATATAAAGCGGCTATATCAAAAGCTAAATTATAAGATACCGAACAAAATTAAATTTTGGACAATAAAAACTCTGTGCTGCTCTGTGTCTTCTTTGCGTACTTTGTGGTTAATTTTTTACCGCAGAGATCACAAAGAAAGCACGGAGATCACAGAGAAGTGTTTTTAGATTTAAGTCTTTTGATATAACCTCTTTCGTAAAAAAAATAAAGGCAGACGTCTAATGTTGGCATTAAATAAAACCAATCAGTACTTTAGCAGTTTCATTAATAAAAGTAAATACCATGCCCGAATTACCCGATCTGCAGGTTTTTAGCCGCAACCTCACCACGCTGTTTAAAGGAAAAAAGCTGGAAAAAATAGCTGTTAAGGTAGCCCAAAAGCTAAATGTGCCCGAAAATAAATTACAGGAAACATTGGAAGGGCAAACGCTTACCAAAGTGATCAGGATAGGTAAGGACCTGCAGTTTGAGTTTGATAATAGTCACGTTTTGGCTACCCACCTGATGCTGCACGGGCAGCTGCAATTGTTTGATAAAACCAACGATCATAAATTTACCATTGTTGAATTGCTTTTTGAAGGAGATCAGGGACTTGCACTAACTGATTTTCAAAAAGCCGCACACCAACCCTCGACCCTGAAAAATTGGATACGCCTGATGCTTTGGATTTTGATGAGAAATACCTGCAGGATAAACTAAGCGCCACACGTACCCCGGTTAAAACAGTATTAATGGATCAAAAGGTATTGCGCGGGATTGGCAATGCTTATGCCGATGAGATCCTGTATGATGCTAAACTCTCCCCGTTTTCACCGTCAAACAAAATCCCATCCGATAAAGTAAAACAGCTGACTAAATCAATTAAACATGTTTTGGAGGATGCCGAAAAACAGATCTTAAAAAACAACCCGGATATTATCAGCGGGGAGTTCAGGGATTTTATGCAGGTACATCATTCTAAAAAGAAACAAACGCCGGCCGGTGAAACTATTCACCAGGAAGTACTGAGTTCCAGAAAAACTTATTATACTGACTCGCAGGAATTATTCAGCTAGGCTGACTTCAAATGCCTGCTACTATCACGGATTCCCCATTCGGCCATTGCATTTAATACGATGGTAAGGTCTTCGCCTGCTTCACTCAAAAAGTAAGTTACAAAAGGCGGCACTACATTTTCTGCTTTTCTTATCACCAGGTCATCGTCCTGTAATTGTTTTAAATGCTGGATCAGCATTTTTTCAGTAACTTCCGGGATGGCCCTTTTTAATTCGCTATAACGTTTTGGTCCGCTCATTAACTGGTATAGTATAATGGGCTTCCAATGGCCGCCAATTTTGTTGATGGCATAAGTAACCGGGCATGGCGAGGTCACCTTATTAAAATTCCGGGTTGAGTTTTCTTTGATCTGTGTCATGGTACATACTTTGGGGTAAGTACTTGTATAAAAGTAAGTACAAATATACCTTTGTTTCCAACAAATCAAAACATAAAATGAAAATTACAATCACAGGATCATTAGGAAATATCGGCGGCCCGTTAACCGCACAGTTAGTTAAAGCAGGCCATGAAGTAATAGTAGTAAGCAGCAGTGAAAACAAAAAAGCAGAAATTGAAGCTTTGGGTGCTACAGCTGCAATAGGCTCAGTAGAGGATGTTGATTTTTTAACCGGAGCATTTAAAGGGACCGATGTTGTTTACACCATGATACCGCAGCAGGCGCAGTCAAACGATTATAAAGCATTTATCAGGAAAATTAGCCAAAATTTTGCGACTGCACTTAAAGCAGCAGGCATAAAAAATATTGTAAACCTAAGTAGCATTGGCGCGCATTTACCGTCAGGTACCGGGCCGATAACAGGGATGCATGATGCGGAAGAGATCTTAAATAAGCTGGATGGCGTTAATGTCAAACACCTTCGCCCGGCCTCATTCTATTATAATTATAACCACAATATCGACATGGTCAAACATATGGGCATTCTTGGCGGAAATTATAACGCAGGCACCCGCCTGATTTTGGTGCATCCCAAAGATATTGCTGATGCCGCATTTGAAGAAATTACCCAGCCATTTGCAGGCACAACCATCCGCTATATTGCCAGCGATGACAAAACCGCCGGTGAGGTAGCAGCTATTTTAGGTGCAGCAATAGGCAAACCTGAATTGCCATGGGTTGAATTTACAGATGAGCAATCACTTGCCGGGATGCAGCAGGGCGGTTTATCAGAAGATGTATCAAAAAATTTAACCGAGATGGGTACAGCCATAAGGAGCCGCATCTTATGGGAAGATTATGATAAACACAAACCTGTTTTAAGCAAAAGAAAATTTGAAGAATTTGCAAAGGAATTTGCGGTAAAGTATAATGGATAATAAAAAAGCGTTCTGTGAATTATCACGGAACGCTTTTTTATAAAGCGCCGTCCACTCAACGGCGCTTATAAACTGTCAAACTTTATTAACGAAAAAGTAAAAAGAACGGAGTGTAATTATATGATTGTTATTAATTGGTAGACGTGTTTTCGGGCAGTAATTCAAA
>JAQBOS010000062.1 GCA_028287925.1 Mucilaginibacter sp.
CCCTGATCAATCCTGTTTCCGGTACCATATCTGACCCTATTAATAACAGGTTGCCCTTAGTAAGGGTGGCATGCAGGATAAAGTCTTTCATCTTTTTTGGCATCTTTTCAGACAATGGGGATTCTCCAATGGTTTGAAAAACCAATTCGCCCCCAAGGCATTGCTGATAAAATGTCATAGCCTCCCGGCAATTGCCGCTGAATGTAAGGTATGAATTGATCGTGCTCATCTTTTACAAATAGCTTATATTAAATTACTTTTCATATTGCCAAAACCTACCCTTTCCATCGGCTATCCATTCCAACGATTGCTCCATTCTATTTTGGCGTGTGGCTTCTGTTTTTGCACCTGTTATCCAAATTAAATAGTCTTTGCGAAAAGATGAGGATTTGTTTTCGAAAATTTCTTTAGCCGCCGGATTTGTTGCCAGCTTTTCACTAAAATAATCGGGCACCTCAATTACTGGTGGTTTCTCAGATTTTTCAGCTTTGGGCCTTGTTTTTTTCACCCCGGTTTCATTTAAAACCATGGCTTCTTTTATATAAGCAACCAAAACATCCTTTTCGGGCAAATCAGATAAAGAGGTGAGCTTATCCATATTTCCCATGGTTTGCCCTGGTTTGGCGTTTTCCTTTAGCTTTGGGTTGCTCATTAACTCCGCTTTAAAAAGGCTGAATGAGCAATGTTTTTTATATGCCGCAAGAATGCACATCATATCGCCTTTGTAATCGAAATGCGGAAGCCCCCATTTCATTATCTCTTCACCCCCCGGGCATGTTTCCTGAATTATTTTACGCAAATATGCCAGGATTGGCTTTGCAAAATCTGCTGATTTAGCGATGTAATCATCGAATTGGGGATTTAACTGTGCCATTTTATTTAGACTTTAGTGGGTTTTGCAAATGTTTTAATTGATATATAATTGCGAACGGCCTGGATCTTTTTACGCTTGTTCTGTTGGAAATTTACTCATGTCCATGTAAAAGATCTCCCAGGTATGTCCGTCCGGATCTTCTATATTTCTTTTTTGCATAAAGCCATAATCTATAAATGGTACGGGTTCAACACCTCCGGCCGCTACCCCTTTATCTGCAAATTCATTTACCTTGTCAAGGCTTTCTACCGATAGTGCAAATAATCCGGCAACATTATTCTTTGTGTCAGCAATGGGTTTAGTTACAAAAGTTTTAAATTTTTCGTGGGTCATGATCATTACAAAAATCTGTTCGCTCCACACCATACATTTAGTGGTGTCGTCTGAAAATTGCGGATTGTTTGTAAATCCTACCTGTGTGTAAAAGTCCAGTGATTTTGTTAAGTCTTTTACTGCTAAATTGATAAATACCTGGGATGCCATAATTTTAATTTTAAATTGTTGTGTTATAAATATATTGACAACACAAAGATGGCTGGTAAAACAGAAACAAGTGCTGTAGGTCTGTGCCAAATAAAGGGTAATTTACGACAGAAATTGTTATTATCTTAGTTTCATGAAACCATCGCGAGCTGCCACTCAAAAACAGAAATAAGTAAGCTCGTGATAGCTTCATTACCATTAAAAAACAAACCGAACGAACGTGAGCTCATGAGTTCCATTAAAAACTAACAAAAACGAATAATCGCTCCAATGAAAAACGTAAGCATCCTGGTTCCGGAATCATCAGTAATGCAGGCCATTGCAGACCCGCAGTATCTTTTTTCTGCCGCCAACCAGTTCCTGGTGGCAGCGGGCAAGACTCCATTATTCCATGTGGAATTAGTGGGGGCAAAGAAAGACGTGAAATTAAATAACGGATTGTTTTCTGTACATACCGATAAGCTATTGAAAGACGTAGTGAAGACTGACCTGGTTTTAATACCTGCATTGTTTGGCGATATGCAAACAGCCATATCAAAAAACAAAACATTGCTGCCCTGGATCAATGAACAATATGAAAACGGTGCAGAGGTAGCATCACTTTGCGTAGGTGCTTTTTTGTTAGCTTCTACAGGACTATTGAACGGAAAAAAATGCTCAACCCACTGGGGCTTTCAAAATGAGTTCAGGCAAATGTTTCCGGAGGTGGAAGTGATTGACGGAAGTATTATTACGGAGGAACACCGGATCTATTCAAGTGGCGGCGCTAATTCTTACTGGACTTTGTTATTGCATTTATTAGAAAAATATACCGACAGGGCAACTGCCGTTCTCGCCTCCAAATACTTTGCTGTGGATATTGACCGGGACAGCCAGGCGGTTTTTGCAATGTTTATGGGTCAGAAAAATCATGGTGATGAAAGCATAAAAAAGGCACAGGAGTATATTGAACAGCATACCCAGGAAAAAATTTCTATTGATGAGCTGGCTGATATGGCTGCCGTAGGGAGAAGAAGTTTTGAAAGAAGATTTAAGCAGGCTACCAATAATTCAGTATTAGAATATATCCTCAGGGTGAAGATAGAAGCGGCTAAACGCCAGTTTGAAAACAGCCGTAAAAATATTAATGAAGTAATGTATGATATTGGTTACACCGATACCAAAGCATTCAGGGCGATGTTTAAAAAATTAACCGGGTTAACCCCCGTTGAATACAGGAATAAGTATAATAAAATGTCCACCCCTGATTGAGATTTTATTTTTGAATAAGCAAATTCCTCTTAAATTGTCATTTACAGGCTGTTACTTCAATAAATCAAATAGTATGATACTCCAGAACAAAAATGCGATTATATACGGCGCCGGAGGATCTATCGGCGGCGCTGTTGCCAAAGCATTTGCCGGCGCAGGCGCCAGGGTGTTTTTATCGGGCAGGAACCATAGCTCCGTGCAAAAAGTAGCGGATGAAATTCTTGCTTCCGGTGGTAAAGCAGAAGTGACCCAGGTGGATGCCCTTGATGAAAAGGCAATCAACAGTTATATAGATTGGGTTGTTCAGGAAGCCGGCGCTGTGGATCTATCGTTTAACGCTATCGCACTTTATCCTGTACAAAATATCCCTTTGATAAACATAGCGGTGGAAGATTTTGTACGCCCGGTAACTATTGCCATGCAAACCCAATTCTTAACAGCAACAGCTGCAGCCAGGGTAATGATGAAACAAGGATCAGGAGTTATCTTATCTCTCACAGCAACATCCGGGGGAATAGGTTATCCTTTAACCGGCGGCTTTGCACCGGCATGCAGTGCAATAGAAAGTTTTTCAAGAAACCTGGCTTCGGAGCTTGGTATATATGGTATCCGGGTAGTAAATATCCGCTCCGCAGGCTCACCGGATTCAAATGTATTTAAGGATGCAATTACAAATAACCCCAAAGAGATGGAGCCCATTATCCAAAGCATGGAGGCAGACACTATGCTGAAAAAACTGCCATTAATGGCTGATATAGCTAATGTTGCCGTATTCCTGTCGTCCGATCTGGCCGGCAAAATAACAGGGGTTACCATTGATGTAACCGCAGGCACAACTACGGGGTTAAATTATAGAATGGCTGCAAAATGAACAGATGTTTCTTATAGAAACAAAGCGCCGATAAAAACTATATAACAATAAATCTATAGTATACCCGACTATATAAAATCAAACAATGACCCGGAGGGTCTACCCCTTTGTAGAAATATATAAACAACAGATTTAGTACCTCGGAGAGGCTATCCTTAACCCGCGGACCCTTAGATGAGAGAAGGGTAGCCTCTCCGAGGCAAGACATGGATCTGTTGTGTTTTCTACAAAGGGGTAGACCCTCCGGGTCATAACTCAAACAGGACCATTATACG
>JAQBOS010000083.1 GCA_028287925.1 Mucilaginibacter sp.
GCTGAGATTTTAACCGGCGGCATTTAGCGCGAAATTCAAATATATTAAGCGATGGGGTATCGTCAATTATTAACGGGGCTTGCTCTAATCGGCCAATTTTTGAGTGGATCTGCTGCCATTCCCATTCTTCTAAAGTACCCTTACGGATTTTTTCCTGCTCAATCTCGGTTTCGCCGGATATTAAACGGTTAACCAACTGAACAGACGACATTTCGAGCGAGAATACCACAACCGGTTTGTTAAAATCAACCGCAGCATTACGTGCACATGTTAACACGAACGCTGTTTTACCCATTGCGGGGCGGGCAGCTATAATAACCAGGTCTGATTTTTGCCAGCCAGAGGTCATTCGGTCAAGATCAGTAAATCCTGATGCAACACCGGTTAAACCGTCCTTTTTATCTTTAAGGGCTTCAATTTCTTTTAAGGCCTCGTGCATCAGATCATCCATCTTGCGCGAATCGCGGCGAAGGTTGTTTTGAGCGATTTCAAAAAGATTTTTTTCAGCCCTGTCCAACAGATCAAGCACATCTGATGTATCTTCATAAGCGCTCTGGATAACATCAGTCGAGATCCTGATCAGCTCACGCTGGATAAATTTTTGAATGATGATCCTTGAGTGGTATTCAATATTTGCCGCCGAAGCAACCCGGTTGGTAAGCTCGGTAATATAATAGGCGCCGCCAATCATTTCCAATTCGCCCTGCTGCCGTAACTGCGCGGTAACAGTAAGAATATCTACAGGTGATGATTTTTCGAACAGCATGCGGATGGCCGCAAATATTTTCTGGTGACTATCTTTATAAAAAACGTCAGCTTTTAAAATATCAATTACTGATGATAGCGCGTCTTTTTCCAGCATTAATGCACCAAGAACAGCCTCCTCCAAATCAATTGCCTGGGGCGGAAGCTTACCTAGCCCGCTATATGGGGTAGGGTTTGTTACTCTGTTTCTCCGGTCGGTATTCGGCTTATTATACTGGTTATCGTTCTCCAAAATCATACTCAACAAAAATATACAAAAAATGTGCGTAACAATGTCAGATTAACTAACACCTTGTGATTTTCCAGGAAAAAAATCGTTAAAAGAAACGTCCATTTCTATATTTACACCTAACATCTGATGTTTGGAAAATGTTAGTAACTTTAAATTACATTTGATTGTCAGCTATTTAAGCATATGTTAATAAACTTTTAAATTGTTAGTTATTCTTAAAAAACCAAAATGGGCTATTGGTTCAATAAATGCGAAAATCAATTAATATGGCTATTTTTGTACCCTTAAATTAATAATTTATAATGTCGTACAACAACAGGGAAGTCCGCGAGAGTAACCAGGTGGTTTTTGGAACCCGTGCCGTTATTGAAGCCATCCGTTCGGGAAAAGAGATCGAGTCTTTATACATCCAAAGGGGTATTGGCGGCGAGCTATTGAACGAGCTCAGGGCTTTGCTGCATGAATATAATATAACCGCCCAGCAGGTACCGGTTGAAAAGCTTAACCGCATCACTATGAAAAATCACCAGGGGGTGATCGCGTTCATTTCTCCTATTATCTACCAAAAAATAGAAGATATAATTCCCACGATATATGAAAAGGGAGAAGTACCATTGATACTGGTGCTTGATTCCATTACCGATGTACGTAATATGGGCGCCATTGCCCGCACCGCCGAGTGCAGTGGTGTACATGCTATAGTTGTACCGGCAAAAGGATCGGCACAAATTAATCCCGATTCAATAAAAACATCGGCAGGGGCTTTGTATAAGATTCCGGTTTGCCGGCATGATAACTTTATGCAAACTGTGAAATTTCTCCAGGAATCGGGCCTGCAATTGGTTTGCTGTACCGAAAAAACGCAGGAGTATATTTACAAACCTGATTATACCGTACCCACAGCAATAGTAATGGGATCGGAAGAAGATGGTGTACGCAATGATATTATCCGCATAGCAGATCATTTAGCCAAGATCCCGATGTACGGTGAAATTGAATCGTTAAACGTTTCTGTGGCAACAGGGGTGATATTGTATGAAGCTATTAGACAGCGGTTAGAGATTAGTTAATTGGAGATTAGAGATTAGCAAAAAAGCCCTCGCGTTACTTTGCAAGGGCTTTCCTATTTAGATCCTTCCGACTATATTGGACTACAAAGAAACTAATCTCTGATCTCCGATCTCTAATCACTAAATATACTTCGTTCCAAACTGTTGCTTTACATCGGCAACAACTTTTTTAACGTTTTGTTCCTGGTCGCGGGGGCAGATCAGCAGCGTGTTATTAGCTTCAACAACAATATAATCATGAAGCCCCTGTAGTATAACCAGCTTTTCGCCGGGTACGTTAACCATACAGTTTGAGGAGTCGTACATGATAACCTTATCTGCGGGGATAACTGCATTACCTACATAATCTTTTTCGGCCAGCTCATAAATTGAGGCCCATGTTCCCAGGTCGCTCCAACCAAATTCCGAAGGCAGCACATACACGTTATCGGCCTTTTCCATTATCCCGTAATCAATAGAGATATTGGTGCATTGCAGATAAGAAGTATGGATATGTGCTTTTTCATCATCCGTGTTATACACGGGCCTTGCTTCGGCAAAAATATCATACATATCGGGCAAATAACTGCTAAAAGCATTCACTATAGCCCGGGCCGACCATACAAAGATGCCTGCGTTCCATAAAAAATCACCGCTTTGTAAAAAAGTTTTAGCTATTTCCAGGGTTGGCTTTTCTGTGAAGGTTTTCACCTTATAAAAGTCATTTTTTAGGCTTTGTTCGGTGTATTGAATGTACCCATAGCCAGTATCGGGCCTCGATGGTTTTATCCCCAAAGTTATAAGGCAATTGTGAGCCGTTGCTACTTCCAGCGATTTTTCAATAGTACTTATGAATGCTGCCTCATCAAGTATCAGGTGATCGGATGGAGCAACTACTATAGCAGCATCCGGATTAAGGCTTTCAATTTTAAAAGATCCGTAAGCAACACAAGGTGCAGTGTTCCGCATTACCGGCTCGGTCAGGATCTGATTGTCGGTCATATCCGGCAACTGCTGTTTTACCAACGCGGTATAAATCTCATTAGTTACAACGTAAATATTTTCTTTGGGGCATATTTTCAGGAAACGATCATAGGTATTTTGGATCAAAGTTTTCCCGGTTCCCAGTATGTCAATAAATTGTTTAGGGTGCGATGTACGGCTGATAGGCCAAAAACGGCTTCCGATACCGCCTGCCATTATAATGGCATAGTAGTTTTTGTTCATATGTGATTAAACAATTTTTAGTAAAGTTGTTTGTTTTCCATTGATAATAAAACTATGATGAACGTTTTTATGCCGATTTTGTTTACAGGCCGTTCACGATGGTTTTATTTGGCAAATGCGGGGCAAAATTGCTTATTAATTTGTAAATTATGAATTAAATAAAACTAAATAAACACGCTTAACAGATACCGGGAGTTAAAGGAAGAAAATAAACAAAATGTTATTATTAGAATAATAATTTTTGTATAAAATTTTAAATTAAAACCATCTTTTATTGAGAAAAATTTGTTAATTTATACT
>JAQBOS010000196.1 GCA_028287925.1 Mucilaginibacter sp.
GCCTGGTAATGCGTATTGAAAAGGAAAAACCGGCTTATTACGCCTGTTTATCAACCGGGAACTTCAATGAAAAAACGGCTCGTATGTACGCCGATCATACACTGCTTACAGCAAACAAAAAAATAACGGCTGATCTTGTAAATATTTTTAAAGCTTTAAGTAAAAACATCTTGCCCAGGGGTTTAAAAAGCCTGATCGTATCGCCGATTGATTCGCGCCCGGCAATTTATAAGCTTATTGATAATGAGATAAGGAATGCAAAGGCAGGTAAAGAGGCTTACATGATATTAAAAATGAACAGCCTTGCCGATGAGCAACTTATAACCAAGCTTTACCAGGCCAGCAATGCCGGGGTTAAAATTAAAATGATAATAAGGGGTATGTGCTGCCTTATTGCCGGTATGAAAGGCTACAGTGAGAATATTGAAGTGTTAAGCATTGTTGATAAATACCTTGAGCATGCAAGGGTGCATATTTATTGTAATGGGGGTAATGAGCTGATCTACCTTACATCCGCAGATTTTATGACCCGCAACATTGATACCCGGGTTGAAGTCGGTTTCCCGATATATGATGATGAGCTTAAAAAAGAGGTACGGGATATGATTAACCTTCAGCTGCAGGATAACACAAAATCGCGCGAAATTAACAGCCACAATACAAATAAATACCACAAAACCAGCTCGGAATTACCACACAGAGCCCAGGTTGACACTTACAATTACTTAAAACATAAAGTATAATAAATTGAGATACGCCGCGATAGATATAGGTTCAAATGCAGTAAGGCTGCTTATTGCTGATATTATTGAAAATAATGGTTCAGTTTCGTTCAAGAAAAACACATTGATCAGGGTGCCGTTGCGTTTAGGCGATGATGCGTTTTTAGACCATCAGCTTTCCGACAAAAAAACGGCCGACCTTGTGAAAACCATGCAGGCATTCGGTAAACTGATGGAAGTATATAAGGTAGCCGATTACATGGCCTATGCAACATCAGCCATGCGCGAAGCTAAGAATGGGGCTGAGATAGTAAAACAAATAAAAAACGATTCAGGGATTGATCTGGAGATTGTTCATGGCCAAAAGGAAGCAGGGATGATCTACGCCAGCCATGCAGACCAAACCATTGATAAAAGTAAAAACTATCTTTATATTGATGTAGGTGGCGGGAGTACTGAGCTGTCATTTTTTTCTGCCGGAGAAATGTGGGCCTCAAAGTCGTTCAATATTGGTACCATCCGGATGCTGGACAACCAGGATACAGAAGAGAGTTGGAACGACATGAAAGATTTTATCCGTGAAAATACTAAACAGTTCAAAATTATTTCAGGCATCGGAACCGGCGGGAATATCAATAAATTATATAAATTATCCGAAGAAAAAGATAAGGCTCCTTTAACTTTTGGGAAACTTAAAGCGTTGTATAGTTATTTAACTTCATTTTCGCTTAAAGACAGGATAAATGTGCTCGGCCTTAACCAGGACCGCGCCGACGTAATTATACCTGCATGCGAAATTTATATAACGGTAATGAAATGGGCCAATATTAAAAATATATATGTGCCTACGGTGGGTTTGGTTGATGGTATTATTCAAACTCTTATAGAAAAAAATTATCCAAAAGCGGGTTAAATTTATTTTAAGAAATTATTTAAAAATTAAAAAACTGTTAGTACATTTGTAGTGCCCTCTCAAAGGGCATGTTTTTCATAGGTAGATGTAGGGTCGAGTATTTATATTCGACCCTTTTTTATGCCTTCAATTTTAATCGGCCGGTTTTGTCAATATGGATATGAAGAAAAAGATTGTTGTTGCTATTACCGGGGCCAGTGGTTCAATATATGCTAAATTGCTGCTGCAGCAGTTGCAAAAGCTAAATAAGCAGATAGTTGAAGTTGCCGTAGTAATGTCTGATAATGCTAAAGACGTTTGGAAGTTTGAGCTTGATAATGAGGAATACAAGGATTTGCCTTACAAAATATATTCTAAAACAGATTTCATGGCACCTTTTGCATCAGGGTCGGCAAGATTTGATACCATGGTTATCGTTCCCTGTTCCATGGGCACGCTTGGCCGGATTGCTTCCGGGATTTCAGATGACCTGATAAGCCGCACCGCCGATGTAATTTTAAAGGAACGCCGCAAACTGATCCTGGTTGCCCGCGATACGCCCTTTAACCTGATCCATATCCGCAATATGCAAACTGTTACCGAAGCCGGCGGGATTATTTGCCCGGCAATACCATCATATTACAGCAAACCGAAAACTATTGAAGAGTTAGCTATGACAGTGGTTAACAGGGTGATAGATCTGATAGGTTTAGAAAATGATAGCTATCGTTGGGGTAAGGATATTTAATGCTAATTTTTTTAGTTTTTTTGTTGTGGGTATAAATATTTTTTTTACTTTTATCCCGTATTTAAACCTTTAACAATTATAAAAAAATGAGCTTTATCGAAAAAAATCTTAGTGCGAATGAACGAATTCTTTATAAAGGCAAAATTCATTGGTATATTTATTTAAGATGTGTACTTTTCTTCATTATTGGTTTTTTAACCAGTGACTTATCAATGGGCTTTGCGGGCTTTATGTTTTTTTTAGGAATTATTAGTCTGATTTTAGCCATAACGAATGCAAATTCCACTGAGTTTGCAATAACTAATAAAAGAGTTATTCTTAAAACCGGCATATTAAAAAGGAAA
>JAQBOS010000204.1 GCA_028287925.1 Mucilaginibacter sp.
CTCCCTTCAAAAACACTAATGGCCCTACCTTGTTTGAAGCCTAATTCCTTACCAAATGCCAGTTATTGCAAAAGATTTTTCCATTTTTTATAAAAAGAAATTCGTATCAACCGATCAATTAAAGGCTGATTCAAATTATGATGTTTTCATTTCAGCATATAATGACAGTAAAAGAGTTCGGGAGGTTTTCAACGAAATCAATGCATCAAATAAACATTGGATTTTATTCCCAGAATATAAGTATAAAAAAAGTGAGGAACCTACATTAAATACCACAAGTGAGAAAATATTCACATTTGATGATACACTTACAGAAGGAGGAATTATAAGAAAGTATATTAATGATTCTGAAATTAATCTATTAAATGGAGACAAAATTTGTGTTGATATTACGGGATTCATAAGACCCCATCTCGTTTTTCTAATACGGCTTTTTTCATCAATGGGAGCTGCCAATATAGATTTTATATACACGGATCCAATAAAGTATGAAAAAGGAGCACAAACAGATTTTTCATCTGATTATACTTTAGTTAGACAAATCGATGGGTGCCAAGGTTCTCACAACCCCGAAACAACTAATGATTTTCTAATTATTGGTGCTGGTTATGATCATTTACGGATAATGGATGTTTCTAAAAACAAGGACAATACTAAAAAAGTTCAATTATTTGGGTTTCCATCATTGCAACCTGATATGTATCAGGAAAATATTTTGAAAGCTTATAAAGCTGCCGAGGAGACCGTTTCCAAAGGTGAAGAGATTTTTGTTGACGATGATAATACAATTTTCGCACCAGCAAATGACCCTTTTGTAACGGCTAATATTTTAAGAGATTTTATAAAGAAACAGCAAATAAAAAAGACCATTACCAATTTATATTTTTGCCCCCTTTCAACCAAAGCGCAAACACTTGGTATTGCATTATACTATATTTCCGAATGCATTGATACGCCAACAAGCATAATTTTTCCAATATGTAGCCGTTATTCGAGGGAAACTACAGAAGGGATATCTAAAATTTGGAGATATACTGTAGAGTTTCATAATTTGAAATAATAATTGGCAATATTCTATTTTTGTGCTTATCCCCCCGTTAGCGATAGCAGCATCTACCGGCCTCTTCGCGCCTAAGGCTTACAAGCCGTATAAGCGGATAGCGCGGGCCTGTTCTATCACGGGCAACGGCATGATGGGCATTAGTTATTCATTTACGCTATCGGCATAAAACAAAACGGCCGGAATGCACAAAACACTCCGGCCATTATAATTAAACTCCGCTAAGCGCAATGGCTCCTCTTGCTTCGATGCAGGACCATAAGCAATTTTTTTCAAAAAACACTGACACCAATTTGTCAGTACTTTTCACGTTTTTCAGGACAGCAAATAAGGCAAAATTGCGTTATTAATGCAGAAACAAGCTTTTTGGCAAGCCGGGGTGACCTTTCACTGTTTCGCTCTGTACATTTGTTTCACTGTGTACAGCAGCGTAAAACTATACTATAATACAGGTATAGTTTACATTGGGCACCGGTTTGGGTTATTCCCCCCACGCCCCCCATGAACTATCGACCATCGACTTCCCTCCCTGGCTATGATCGATGAACCTCCCGCTCCCCCCATGAACTATCGACCATCGACTTCCCTCCCCCGCTATGAACTATGAACCATCAACTATGAACTCCCCATCCATTAAAATAATAGTTAAAATTCCTCTTTTTAAAATCAAAAGAATGTTATAGCTTTATGTAATATTTCTACTAAACAATAACCTAATCCTATGTCAAACCAAAATCTGCGGTTTCATGAGAGCCCCATTACCAAAGCCGCTTTAAATGAAAAACAGGCCCAGCCTTTTACCGTTGCCGATTACCTTTTAACCCGCTTAAAACAGCTTAACGTTACGGAAGTGTTCCAGATCCCCGGCGATTATGTGAAGCATTTTACGCAGGCGCTGGAGTATTTCGACGGGGTTACCGCCATTGGCGCTGTTAATGAGCTGGATGCTGCCTATGCCGCCGATGCCTACGGGCGTACCCGCGGACTGGGGGCGGTTTCGCTGCAATATGGGGTGAGCACGTTCAGCGCGCTTAATGCCATCGCAGGGGCGTATGTTGAGCTGAGCCCGGTGGTGGTGATCAGCGCCTGCCCGGGTGCGGATGCGCGGCAGATCGGGAGCATGTATAATGTGCTCTACCACCACTCAACCGGCAACCTGCAGGCCGACCAGGAGGTATATTCGCACGTTACGGTTGCGGCCATAACGCTGAGCACCTCAGTTGGCGCAGCGGAGGCGATAGATAATTTACTAATCGCGGCCATCACCCATAAAAAACCGGTCTACATTGCCTGTTATAAAGAGGTTTGGGGCGAGCCTTGTCCCCCGCCGCCGAACGGGGTTTTAAAACCACAGGTTCCCAAAAGCGATCCGCTGGCGCTACAAAACGCGGTGGCACAAGCCTGGGCGCAGCTTTCGGTCGCCAAAAAGCCAATGATATTTGCCGGCGTGGAGGTGCTGCGGCATGGCCTCGCTGGTTTGCTGCAGGAGCTGATTGATGCGAGCGGCTATTTATATACTACCACCAGCCTGGGAAAAACCGTGCTTGACGAAGGGGGCGATAAGTTTATCGGCACCTATTCAGACGCTGCATCTATTAAGCATGTGCGGGACCTGGTTACCGCTTCGGATTGTTTTTTAACCTTCGGCACTATTATTACGGATGATTACCTTGTTTTTATTGAAAGCAAATATGCCGATATGGTGCTGGCCACTACCACGCAGATAAGGGCGGGCTACTTTATTTATGAAAATGTTACCATGAAGGATTTTATGGAAGCATTGCTTGTCCGTTTTAAAGCTACCAAAGGCTACCCGCTTACTACCATAGCCCCCGCACAACCCAAATACCCCGAGCCCTGGCTCTCCAACTCCGACCCGCAATGGGACGATAAGCCGGATACCATTACGTATAACCGGTTCTTCCAGCACTCGATGAAGTTTTTAACGGATAATAACCTGCTGCAGGATATCGTGATGACGTATGGGGTTAGCTCGTCGCTGTATGTGGCAACCAATGCTTACGGACTGGCGCAAAATAGCTTTATCTCGTCGGCTGCTTGGCAGTGTATCGGGTTCGAGACCGGGGCGGCATCGGGCGCGCAGCTGGGCAGCGGCAAACGCGCCTGGACGGTTGCCGGCGACGGCGGCTTTATGATGGTTTGCCAGTCGCTTTCAACGCTGGCGCGCAACAACCTGAATGCGGTGATCTTTGTGATCAGCAACGGCGTGTATGCCATTGAGCAGGTGTATGTAGATATGGATTCGTTTAAGCCGGGCCCGGAGCACAAGTTTGATGCTTTCGACATTTTGCCCAAGTGGGATTACCTGGCGCTGGCAAAAGCCTTCGGCGCCGAGGGCCATACGGTTAAAACCATAAAGGAGCTGAATACGGTGCTTGAGAAATTAAAAACACCATCTACCAAGCCTACGCTGGTGCAGGTGGTGATCCCGGAGAAAGATCTGCCGGGGCAAATGAAGAGGCTGGGGTTGGAGTAGGGAGTATGTACAAAGCCCCCTCTAAATCTCCCCCGGTTGGGGAGACTTTAGCTTCGCGCTTGTTGAAAGCTTTTTGCCCTCCTTACGCGCAGCGAAGAGAGGGCAGGTCCAGCGCAGCGTCGACCGGGTGAGTAAAATCTGCTGGCGATATGAACGCCAATGCATTGGTGCGAATGCATGCGGGTTTACTCACCCCGCCGACGCTACGCTGGGCACCCCTCTCTGCTGCGCAAAGAGGGGAAGACGAAAGATTAGAAGATTAAAAATTATTAAACTAAACACACACATAACCTAAATCCAATGAAAAATAAAACTTATTCTATTTTCGGTGCCGGGGCTTCCGGTCTTTACACCGCATGGCGCCTGCTGAATGGTGAACCTAATGTTGAACAAGACCAATCAAAACTGCTTAACAAGGGCGATACGCTTGAACTGTATGACTGGGGTCAGTACGATTTCTCGAAGGCGCACAAGGGTACCCGCGCAGCCGGCGCACGGGTTTGCACCTGGCATTATGAAAACGATAAAACAAAATCGTACCTGGAACTGGGTGGCATGCGCTACTCGGAGTGGGACGGGAAAAACGAGGCCATGAGCGGTGGCCACCGCCTGGTTACCACTGTTATTAAACAGCTGGACCTTGACCAATACTCGGTACCGTTTAATGAATCAACCAACCCGCTTTATTATTTGCGGACCAAAAACATGTATTATAATGACATCAGCAAAACTAACCCGGCTCCGTATAATGTGAAGAATGATGGCGCAAGTCAGCCGCCTGATAACGGGTTTAACATTGTTGAAAATTTGGCGGTTACAGAACATACCGGCCCGCAAACCCGTGCCGAATGGTGCAAGTTTTACCAGGACGGGCGCATTACCGCCGATACCCCGGCATCATCCGTTTTCCAGAAAGGCGACCTGCTGAAAAATATAGGTTACTGGAATTTGATGTTTGATCAGCTGGGGTCTGAGGGGTATAATTATACCAATGATGGTAATGGCTATACTTCCAACGTGATCAACTGGAACTCGGCGGTAGCTTTCCAGGCAAATAACGAGTTTACGCCGGGCACGGAATATAAAACGCTTACGCACGGCTATTCCAGCATGTTCAATGCGCTGTTTGATGCCATTGTGAAACTGGCCAAACATAAAGGGGTTAACTTTGAATATCATCCCAATACCCGCCTTCATTCTATCCTTGAAATTAAAGGCGTAATTAATTACAGCATTGCCACACGCGAGAAACCGGATAAAAAGTCGGCCACAAAAACCACTTCGGCTGCCTGGCTGGCTATGCCTCGCGGTCCGCTTGATTTGGTGGCGCAGGCTACCCGTTACGAGGATCACAAAGGGCTTGATGTGCTGAATCACCGGAAAGTGCAATTATATTTGGAGTCGGCCGTTTTGCAACCATCCTATAAGGTGGGGATGTTTTTTGATTCGCCGTGGTGGATGCCCAATGCGGTAACCCCACCGCCTTACCCGGCACCTATCATCAGCTACGAGGTTACTACCGATGTGCTGAAAGCGCTGGGTGCCGAAGGCTTTCCAAAACCCTACCTGGTTGAGATAGAAAAAAGCAAAAACCCGGTGATCATGGAAACCCCGTTCGCCGCCGCCTCGCTTTTGATAAGCAATGTTGAAACGTGCATAGGCGCGCCGCTTTCTCCTGCGCAACAGGCCCAGCTGCTAAGCGCCGCCGAACGCAACACCATTGGGCCAAGCGTAACGGATACCCCCATAAGGCAAGTGGTTTATTTTGGCAATAACGCGCTTGATAAAAACGCCAAGCCGGTTTACGGCATCCTTGCCAGCTATGACGACGAGCAGTTCACCAGCTTTTGGGAAGAGTTGGAATACTCTACGGAATCGGTTGAGAAAACGGCGTTTTCTGAAAATTATCAGCCGTTGGTTGGTCCGCGTAAGGCGCCGGAGGTAATGGTAAAAATGCTGCGTCAGCAACTGGCAGCCGTGCATTTTGGCCCGTATGCCGATTACAGCGCTGTGCCCCAGCCGCTGGAAACCCGGTATATGGATTGGTCGCTACCGCCGTTTAACGCGGGCTATCATGCCTATGCGGCACATTACGATATCTGCGATGTGCAGCAGAAGATCCGCAAGCCATCGCAATTGATCAAAGGCGCCGATACCAATATTTTTATTGTGGGCGAAGCCTACTCAAACGATCAGGCCTGGGTTGAAGGCGCGTTTTGTACTGCGGAATCAGTGCTGAATGATTTCTTTGGCGTAAAGCCGATTATTGATAATACGCAATATCCTTTTATTTGTCCGTGCAGTTGAGTTTAAAACAGTACTGATCTTATATAATAAAGCGGGGGTTATTGGTTACCCCGCTTTTTGTTTTATGAGGGGCCGGGCTTTGATGCGGGTGATGTTTTTGGGCGTTGCCTGTGGCCGGGCTATACACTCATACGGCTACAGGCGTTAGGCGCGGCCTGCCCTGAGGCCCTCGAAGGGCCGGTATCCGTTTCTATCCCTAACGCAACAGGTGACTGGTGAGATGTGGTGCATTGGCGGTGGCGTATTGGCGTGAATGCCGCGCGCAGATTTTATCCTCCCGATCGACGCTGCCCTGGATTACTTTCCTTTTGCTGTGCACAAGGAGCCAAGGAGTTTCCCGATTAATAATATCGTCTCACAGGGTTTACCGGCCTGCAGATGCGTGAGGCTTATAAACAAAAGAGAAACATCTGATGGTCAGATGTTTCTCTTTTTGTTTAGTGTTTTTTAAATTCCTATTGGTCTTTATTATCCTTTTTATCCTGGGCTGCCTGGGCTTTTTTTGCCGAATCCTGCTGGGCCTTTTTCTTCTTTTTGTTGAAGAACCCTTTTAACAGGAAATTACTTTGCGCAGCCTTCAAGTCGGTATTTAGTGTTGTGGTTGTATTATGCACGTTTTTCATGGTGGTTTTGGCTTGCTGAACGGTTCCTTCAAGGTCTTTTGAGAGCTTGTCGCTGTTTAATAACCGGCCTATGCTGCCCTTGCCGCTGTTTACTTTATTTACGATAGCTGCCAGGTCACCGGTAAGATCTGCGGCATTATCAGCCACTTTTGTTAGTTTGCCAATTATCCTGTCTACATCAAACGGCGGAATTGACGCCAGCTGACCGCCATCCTGTACGGGCTGCGTACTGGTTATGCCACCGGGGACAATAACTATCAGCTTATCGCCCATCAGGCCATCGCTGCCTATGCTTATTTTTGAATCGGTTTTAATAAACTTTTTAACGGTGTTGCTTAAGGTAAGGTCAACCCTTACCGCGCTGTCTGTTACGATGGTTATGCTTTGAACCACACCTACGTTTATGCCGGCAAAGCGCACATTGTTGCCCACCTGCAGGCCATTTACATTTTTAAAGGTCCCGTAAACGCGATATGTGGAGCTGAAAAGGTTTTTTTGATTGCCGATAAAAAAAATTGCCAGTACCAATACCGTTAAGCCGATAAAGGTAAACAAGCCTATTTTTATTTTTTGAGCGGATGTTGTTTTCATAATATGTCTTTAAAATATGATCCCACAATTTTGTCTTTTGATTTGTGAAGCTCGTCGAAAGAGCCTTCAGCTATGTATTCGCCATCGTCCATTATCATTACCCTGTCTGATGCTATGCGCGCGCATTCCATATCGTGGGTGATGATGATAGATGATGTTTTTTGTTTCTTTTGGATAGACAAGATCAGATCGCTGATCTCGCGAGAGGTTATCGGATCGAGCCCGGTAGTTGGCTCATCATACAATATGATCTCCGGCTCAACTATAATGGTACGCGCCAGCCCGGCCCTTTTCCGCATCCCGCCCGATAGATCAGAAGGCATTTTATCAATGGCATCCAGCAAGCCAACGCTATCCAGGGCTGCTTCAACCCGCTTATCAATTTCAGCACGGTCTTTTAATTTTAATACCCGGGTTAGGGGGAACTCCAGGTTTTCGCGCACGGTCATTGAATCATACAATGCGCCGCTCTGAAATAAAAAGCCGATCTTTATTCTCAGCGATTTCAACTCTTTATCGTCCATTTCGGCCACCTCATCGCCAAACACCTTAACAGAGCCGCCGTCGGGCTTTAACATGCCTACAATACATTGAATGGTTACCGATTTACCGGTACCTGAGCGGCCCAGGATAACTATGTTTTCGCCCCTGTGCAGCTGCAGGTTTATATTTTTTAATACGTGCTTTGTCCCAAAGGATTTTTTAAGCCCTTTGATAGCAATAACAACCTCCTGCTTTTTGGGCGCCTGCTGTTTCTGTCCGGTTTTTTCCTTTTCTGCTTCCATCCCTATTTATAAAACAACAAACTGGTTATCTGAACAGCAATAGCATCAATAACAAAGATCCACAACGAGGCGGTTACCACCGCCGAATTGGCTGCAATACCCACACTCTCGGTGCCCTTGTTGGAGTGAAAGCCCTTATAGCAGCCTACAAAGCCGATGGCAAAACCAAAAAATATGGTTTTTATAAATGCGGGCAAAAAGTCGGTAAAATCAAGCGCGGCAATTACCTTGGTAAAATATAGCTGAAAGCTTATGCTATCGCGGATGTTCAATGCCAGGAAACCGCCGAAAAGGCCTATCGCATCTCCTATTACGGAAAGGATGGGCACCATTATAGTTGTTGCCAATATGCGGGTAACCACCAGGTATTGGATAGAATTAGCCCCGGATACTTCCATGGCGTCCAGCTGCTCTGTTACCTTCATGCTGCCCAGCTCTGCCCCAATGCTCGACGCTATTTTACCAGCACAGATAATGGCTATAATAACAGGGCCTATTTCGCGGATAAAGGAAACCGACAGCGTTTTTGGCAACATGCTTGCCGCACCGAACGTTACCAGCGTTGGCCTCAACTGTACTATAAGCACTACGCCCATTATAAACGAGGTAATGCCAACCAGCATCATTGAGCGGTAGCCAATTTCGTAACATTGTCGCACAAACTCCGACCATTCAAAACCACCTGCAAAAATGTTTTTGAAGAATTTAAAGAAAAAACCAACCTGGTCGCCAATGTTTTCGAACCATCTCTTCCAGGCTGGCATTGTAACCTCTTCTGCCATAGGTGTTTATATTTTTATATTAAAGCACTGGTTTATTATTTTGTTTTTAGCGCTATCAAATAAATTTAATCCTGGTGTTAATTCGGACTGGCTATAATATTAAGGGGGTATCTGCTACAGGCAAGCGGAATGCGCCATTGTTTAATAATTGAGTTAATGTATAAACAAGGCAGACGGGGTTTTGTTTGAGTAGGTGTTTTAAGGGGGTAATAAGGTGTGTTTTCGGGGGTTGTCTGCGGCCGGGCTTTACGAGCTTATACGACTGCTCCAAAGGAGTCCTATGAACAGGCCTTAGGCATGAAAAGGCCGGTATCCGCTTTAATCCCTATCCCGAAGAAAGGCAAAACGGCAAATTACATTAACAACAGTTTTGGTACACAACATACGGGCTCAAGGCTTTAGGTTGGCTGTAAGCTACAAAAAAAAAGCGGATGGTACCTTAATACCATTCGCTTTTCTATTTTAATTAATTAATAATTTTACTTACATCTGATAATCAATTAATTGTATTCATAACAACAGTTTTGGAACACTACCGTAAGCGCCGGGTGCCGGCCTGGATTGATTTTTTTCATGAGATCTGGTTTAGGCGTGGGCATCGGTATACCCACGGAATTTTAAGGAAGGTAAACATTTTATTTAATGGTTAATGTTAAAAGGGAGGATTTTTTCTCATACAAAAAAGATAACAACCATGTCATTTATGTGTTTAAACACCTATTATTTATCTCCAATTTAATTATGCGTATTTTTGCAAAAAATTGGATGCCAAATGGCTAAAAAGGCAATTATTGCGGGTGCAAGCGGATTAACGGGAAGTTGCCTGTTAGATATTTTGCTGCATCAACCCGCCTATGATGAAGTATTGGTACTGGTGCGGAAAGATTTGCCTGTAAAACACAGTAAGTTAACACAAATGGTTGTTGATTTTGATAAATTGGATGATTTTTCAGTCCGGATTACCGGCGACGTGCTTTTTTGCTGCCTGGGGTCGACAAAGAAAAAGACACCGGATCTAAAGGATTACCGCAAGGTGGATCATGATTATCCTTTTCACCTGGCACAAATTGCGTTGAAGAACGGGATAAGTCAATTTCATTCGGTATCGGCTATTGGCGCTAGTATAAAGGCATCAAACTTTTACACAAAAATGAAGGGTGAAGCAGAAAATGATATTATTAACGTTGGTTTACATTCTCTGCATATTTATCAGCCATCTTTCATTGCCGGAGAAAGAAAAGAAAACAGACCCCTGGAAAAGTTTTTCATCGGATTAATGAAAGTTATAGATCCGATACTTATTGGCAAACTTAAAAAATATCGAAGCATTGCTGCCAAAACCATAGCAAGCGCTATGTATAAACAATCATTAAAAAACAAAACCAGAGTACACATCTACTCCTCTGATAAAATAAAAGAACTATCGTGAGTAATTACATCTCTGCCGAAAATCTCGGCCATTCCTTTCATGATCACTGGCTTTTCAGAAATGTAGCCATTGGTATTAACCGTGGTCGCCGCGTTGCTCTTGTGGGCATAAATGGTGCAGGTAAGTCGACCCTGTTAAAGTTACTTGCGGGTAGCTTAAAACCCACCGAAGGCAAAGTTGCCCAAATGCGCGATCTTAACATGGGTTATTTAGAACAAGACCCCGGCTTTAAAGATGCGGTTACCATAAGCGATTATATTTTTCATGCC
>JAQBOS010000211.1 GCA_028287925.1 Mucilaginibacter sp.
CAGCCGTGTGTAATGATCAGCGGCAGCGCATTTGGATTTTTAGAGCGGACGTGCACGAACTGAATATCGAGCCCATCAATATTAGTTACAAATTGCGGTAAAGCATTCAGCTTCGCCTCGGCTTTACGCCAATCATAATCCGTGCCCCAATATT
This sequence comes from Mucilaginibacter sp., assembly GCA_028287925.1. Classification (GTDB taxonomy): domain Bacteria; phylum Bacteroidota; class Bacteroidia; order Sphingobacteriales; family Sphingobacteriaceae; genus Mucilaginibacter. Next base: position 155 of record JAQBOS010000211.1, read on the forward strand.
TTACAAGATTTTGGATCTGCTCCAGCTTTACGCCCTGGGTCTGGTCGGTTACCGTTTCCTTATCGGGCCACCTTGTGGCCAGCACACGTTGGCGAAGGTCAGTTAATGCCGCCTCCGGAACATTGATGTGGAAGGGGCGGATTTTGCCGGAATCCTGAAGCCCCGGAGCCGAAATTGCATTGGCGAAGCCAGGTGCAGCGAACAGGATTAAGGCGCCGGTAATAATTGTACCGGCAAGCGTGCGTTTGTTATTTTTTATAGTTTTCATTTTTTATTGATTTGGAACTATCCTTTAAAGTTTTTTTATGTTGATTATTTATATTTCGTTTGCAACCAGTTTGTGTTCCTGGTGAAGAAGATTAAGCTTGTGGAATTGCACGTAAGTAATAACGACGACCACAAATGCGGTACCTGAATTAACCAGGTCGCCGTTATTGCCTATAGCATATCCTGATGCAAAAGCAAAGATCAAATCGAAAACAAGCCCTGCGAAAACCCAGTCTCTGAGCCAATACAGTTTGTGAGGCACCAGGAGTGCAATTATCCCCGCAATTTTTGAGATCCCTAACAGGGTGATAAAATATGGGGGATATCCCATTTTTAAGGTTTTGATATAAGTAAGAGGGTTTTTAGTGATCTCGAAATAGCCGCTTGTTAAAAAAAGCAGGGAAATCAATGTAACACCCACCCAATAGATAATTTTTGTTGTTTTTGTTCCGCTTAAATTGTTCATGATAATTTTTGTTTGATTTGAATAAAATTGATTGATTATTAGAGCCTTTCACCATCCTTAAACCGGCAGGTGCGCCTCATCATCAGCTGCCGGGTTTCCGTCTTTGTTCTTTCTTTTTATGACGCTAACCATTCCACAATCCTGTGGATTACTTTCAAAAGGCGCGCTTGCGAGAAATGACATGGACAGTAACGATACCAGCCCGATAATTAACCTGCGTTGCCCGTACTTGCTAAGTTTGTTCATGATGCTTATTTTATTGTTACTATTACTGTTTTGCCGCGGTTGCAGTGGCGTTCAGATCAGCCTTGGCAACTGCCAGGATCTCACCAGTGTTTTGATCCTGTACCAGTCCAAGTACTTCCCAGTTTTGGTCATTAAAATCTTTTGGCAAAACAACTGTGGCGCTTCCATTTCCATCGGCGCTCAAGGGTTTGGCCTGTAGGTTACGAACGATCTGCACATGGGCAAGAGAGTGTCCGGCGTTTTCGCCACGCGCCACTTTACTTTGAGCGGTTTTTTGCACAATGGCTATCAATAAGCTGCTACTGTTTACAACCTGTGCTGCCCGGTATTGTACCTTAAGCCCTTCACTATCCTGCTGAGCCTGGAGTGTGAGGGTTGCGCCTGGCTTTGTTGCCAACTGTTCGGTGATAGCACTGCGGATAGCCGGTTCATCCGATCCCACATATTCAGCTTTTCCGTTTACAATAACCTGCGGGGTGTAAATTTCAGGTGTATTAAGCCAGTGTCCGTACTGTACCTGTCTTTTTGAATAATCGGCGCTGCTGAACAGATCTTTCCAGCCTTGCCCGTCCCAGTAATCAACATGGTAAGCCAATAAATAAACAGCTTTGCCTTGTGCCTCCTGCTGTATTTTTGCCAGCAGTTCCTCAGCGGGCGGACAGCTTGAACATCCTTCGGATGTAAATAACTCTAATACGGCAAAACCTTTTCCATCAGCTTTTGCGATGCTTTTTTTAACCGTCACTTTATCCCGGCCAATAAATGCGGCCAGGGATAACACGGTGATAATAAAGCCGGTAGTTAGTCCTAAAATTTTAATAGTTTTCATATTTTTTTCTTGTTTGTTGCTCAAAACTATTTCAAACGCGGGCTGCCGGTTAGCTCAAACTGGTCGGGCTGGGCATAGTATCAGGGGAGTTAGGCAAATAGGGTGTTGAATTAGACAGGCAGGCCGATCATACTTCAGGTTATGCTGCAATGGGATAGTTACATTAGGGAATACATTCTTTTCCCCTCTTTGCGCAGCAGAGAGGGGTGACAAGCGCAGCGATGTCGGGGTGAGTCAACCCGCTGTGCATTCACGCAAATGCAATTGCGTGAATATCGCGCGAATATTTACCCACCCGGTCGACGCTTCGCTGGACCTGCCCTCCCTTTGCTTCGCACAAGGAGGGCTAAAAAGCTTAACTCAATGGCATTGTCCGCAAACGGGATGAAGGAAAGAAATCCTTAGCTTAATCATATTGATAAGGTACAGTTGGGTGAGCTCAGGAATGATACCGGACAACGGGCTCACTTAACAGGAATCAATCCGGTAGAGATATAACAGGGCTCAAAATGCCAATCCCAGGTTTAATATTGCCCATTTCAACTATTAAGCACATGGAATAGCCCCCTCTATATCATAACTTAGTGATGGCATCGGGATCTGATAAGCTATCCTATCTTTGAATGCTATATTTGACCGGACAATATGAATAACAAAACATTTAAGATCTCGAATAAAATAATCTGGTTAAGCTCCTTTTTCCTGGGAGCGCTTATGTCTGTGCCAAAAATTGCCGAACGTCATTTTAACCCTTATGAAGCGCTTGTAGATTCCACCGTAACGTTTTTATTTGCGCTTTTTATGTGGTACTATAATATCAAAACACTTCCCGCATACTCTTCAAAAGATGTTGCCAATGGTTTTTCAGTTATCCGTTTGGTCAAAGGTTTGTTTTTGGGGATAACAGTAATGTTTATTTTAGCCTGTATCCAGCAATTTTTGTTGACGCACCTTAATTTTGGCCCTGTAATGCTGATGTTTGAGGTGAGGGGCATCCTGGTCAACGTTATGTTTTATATGTTTATTCATCTGTTATACCAAAGTTCCAGGAATCAGCAGGTGGACATCGAGTTGGAACGTACCAAGTCAGACAACCTGGCCGCTCAGTATGAGCTGCTTAAGCAGCAGGTAAATCCGCACTTCCTGTTTAATAGTTTAAATACTTTAAAATATATGGTGGAGAGCGATGACGCGCACAGTGTGGATTTTATTTTAAAGCTGTCAGATTTTTACCGGTTCACCCTCGAAAGCCGAAAACTTGACCTGATCAGACTTTCTGAAGAACTGGAGATCCTTAATGCTTACGTATTTCTGCTGAGGGCGCGTTTTGAGGATGGCATCGATCTTTCTGTTAATATCAGCCAGGATCATTACCGGTCCCTTATCCCTCCTTTTACCCTGCAACTACTGGTTGAAAATTGTATCAAGCATAATATCGTATCGCTGGACCATCCATTGCAGATCAGGCTCTATTCAGAAAAGGATTTCATTGTTGTTGAAAACCATCTCCAGCTAAAAAGAACACCCGAAGCTTCTACCGGAATGGGCCTTGAAAATATCAATCAACGCTATATCCATTTTTTAGATAAAAAGATCGGGATCAAGGCCAGTGAAACATTATTTACAATAAAACTTCCCATCATCCATGAAGATCATCATAATTGAAGACGAGCTTAAAGCAGCAAAGTCACTGGCAAACCTGGTTTTAAAACTAAGGCCGGCCGCTAAAATTGTGGCGCAATTACAAAGCATTGAAAATTCGATTGATTATCTCTCTCAAAACGAAGAACCCGACCTGATCTTTATGGATATCCAGCTTTCTGATGGTTTATCTTTCGAGATCTTTAAGTCGGTTAAAATTCAGTGCCCGGTAATATTTTGCACCGCATACGGCGAATATGCAATGGACGCTATAAAGGCTAACGGCATTGATTATTTACTAAAACCCTTTTCTGAAGAAGATTTGCGGGCGGCTTTTGTAAAGGTTGAAAACTTTAAAAACTTTTTTCAGCAAAATACCCAGCCCGATCTGGATGGATTATTAAAAAGAATGGGGCTGGATGAAGGAAAGAAAAGCTTTTTAGTTTTTAAGAACAATAAATACACTACTGTACAAACAGATCAGATAGCCTTTATCTATATCAGGAATGAATCCGCTACCATCATGACCTTCCATGAGCAGGAGTATGTCATTGACCAATCGCTCGACCAGGTACAAAGCTTGCTGTCAGCCAAACAATTTTTCAGGCTGAACAGGCAATACCTGGTTAATTTTAGCGCGATTAAAGAAGTGGAGCATTATTTTGCCCGGAAGTTATTTGTTAAGCTTGTTATCCCCAGCCCTGACAAGTTATTGATTGGAAAAGAAAAGACAAGCGGCTTTTTAAGCTGGCTTGAAGGCAGATAGCAGCCAAAAGTAATAACAGTCAATTAAAATTTGAATTGCTTATAAATGCAATGTTTCTACTGTCTGGTGACCAGCTTGGTTCATTCATTGTTCCCTGTCCGCCATATACATATGCAATAGTTTTTGGCGCCCCACCAGAAGCAGACATTAGTTTAATATAGATGTTTTTATAAAAGGGATGATCAGACGGGTCAATTTCTTTTGGAAAAGACAGGTAAACAATCCACTTTCCATTTGGTGAAATATGAGGGAACCAGTTGTTATATTCATCAAAGGTAATTTGCTCCTGGTTACTTCCATCGGGCTTCATCCTCCATATTTGCATGGTACCTGTCCGTACAGAATTAAAATAAATATATTTACCATCGGGAGTAAATTCAGGGCCATCGTCCAGCACCGCATTTTCCGTAAGTCGCGTTTCTTTATGTGTAGCAATATTTATTGAATAAATATCAAATATATTATTGCGTTTACCTGTAAACACCAATGTAGTTTTATCCGGAGACCAGCCATGCAAATAAGATGGACCAGTTTCTCCAGTGGTAATTTTCGAAGGGTTGTCAGATCCATTGGCCGGCATAATATAGATTGTTTCCCTGTTTCCCACCGGGCCGCTTATTCCGAGCATTTTACCATCAAATGAAAATACATGGTCTCCGTCCAAATTATTTATCGTACCGGTATTTAATTTAACTATTTTTCCGTTTACAAGTTCATAGGTGTATATTTTCCCATTTACATTATACATCAATTGCTTATTGTCCCTGGTCCAGTTAGGGGCTTGTATTGAAACTCCCGGCAAGCTGTACACTATTTTTCTAAGCCCGGTTGCAACATTCATCATTTCCAAATGGCTGCCAATATAATCTATATAAGGTCTGAAATTATTCGGCGCCGGGATAATTATCCTGACATTGCTGAACACCGCTTTTTCAAGCTTATTCTCTGTAGCTGACCTGATGTAAATGCCGACAAATAAGTTACTGTCAAGTTCAATATTTTTACTTACTGTTTTATAATTTTCCCCGTAATAAGCTACAGAAAAACTAAATATATTACCTCTGCGCTCAAGAGATAATTCCATTGAGCGATAAGATGAAATGGATAAATGATCGATCTTTTCGCCTTTATTTTTCCTGAATTGCATGGAAGCCGGTATTGGAATACTGTCATATACATTACCGCTAACAAAGCGCGAGCTTGTATCAGGTTGTTCTGTTGCAATTATGCCAGCCTCTCTTTCAGACTTATCAGATTTACCAATAAAAGTTACCGTTGCATTTAATATAAAATCACCTTTAATTTTTTTGCATAAATAATGAAGTTGACTGTTAAGGCTTTTGCCCGCTCCCGAAAGCAGGTAGGTTTGCGCTGCCTTATTGTAAACAGCCGAGCCTTTGATTGCCGCATTACCTATATCACCCTGCTCATCAAAATCTCCCAAAGCTACTTGCTGACCAAAAACAGCATTAACACTAAAAAGCAGGGTTAAGATCATTAATAATTTGAGGTTTAATGCTTTGTTTTTCATAAAATAAGTTTTAAGGGGTTATATTTATTTCATTCCTCAAATATTGCCCACAACATGTGCCATTCTATTAAATAATTGTAAAACAGATAATTACAAGCATAAATACGTTTATAACATGTACGTTTTTATTACAGCATCAGTACGTTTATAATACAAATCCCGGCCTGGTTTCAATCTCATAATCGTACATCCTATTGTATCAAAAGCGAACAGCCATAGTTTTAAATCCCACTTAAATTGTTGATTATAAATATTTTAAATACTGGCATTTGATTTGAAATTAAAAATTTGTTCCATTGCCCTAACTGCTTGTGTTATAAAGCTATAAATCAGTTCTTATTCACTTAAACAAATTTGAAAATGATAAAGAATTTTTTCCTTACAGCTATCCGCAATATGTCCAGGAATAAGGCTTTTTCTGTGATCAATATACTTGGGCTTTCTCTGGGTATGGCCTGCAGCCTGCTGATTTTCCTTTGGGTTCAGGATGAACGCAATATTGACCGGTCAATTCCCGGTGCAGCGGAAACCTATACTGTTTATGAGAACCTGGTTTCAGATGGCAAAGCAGATCCGGGATACTGGACACCAGGTTTGCTGGCAACTGAGTTAAAGCGCTCTATTCCTGAGATCAAATATGCCAGCGGCTTCTGGAACAGGGAGTCGGAGATATCTGTGTTCGAAGCCGGAGAAAAAAATATTCCCTTTGAGGGTACCTGCTATGCAGACACTGATTTTTTTAAAATATTCCATTATACTTTGCTGCAGGGAACTGCCGCAACGGCTTTGGCAGGGCCCGATGACATAGCGATTTCACGAAAAATGGCGGAGAATTTTTTTGGAAGTTCGCAGGCCGCATTCGGCAAAAGCCTCCGGCATAACAATTCAAAGGATTTCCGGGTGTCGGCAGTATTTGAAAACCTGCCTGCAAACGCTTCTCAAAAGTTCGACTATCTGTTCAATTGGAAGTTCTTGATCCAATCGGTTACCTGGTTAAATGATTGGATCTACAGAAGCCCAAATACCTTTGTCCGCCTGCAGCCCAATGCAGACCCGGTGAGAGTGGAAGCCAAAATAAAAAACTTTCTCACCTCTTATTTAACCGGTTCAAAATTAGGCGCCGGCTACCAAACGACATTGGGTTTGCAACCTTTTAACGAGATGTACCTCCATTCGGTTTTTAAAAATGGCAAGCCTGTCGACGGCAGGATTGGGTACGTCAGGTTATTCAGCATAGTAGCAGTCTTCATTTTAATGATAGCCTGTATAAATTTCATGAACCTGGCTACGGCCCGATCCGTAAAGCGGGCAAAAGAAGTGGGCATCCGTAAAGCGGTTGGCGCGCTGCGTGGCTGGCTTATTCTGCAGTTCGTGGGGGAAGCTATCCTGCTGACGGCGCTGGCCGTTATCCTCGCAGTGCTGATAGCCGCATTCTTATTACCCTATTTCAATCAACTCACCCATAAACAAATCATCATTCCTTTTTCTTCACCCACATTTTGGGCAGGAATTGCTGGATTTATGGTACTCACCGGCTTCATTTCGGGCAGCTATCCCGCGTTATTCTTATCCTCGCTCAATCCGGTGAAAGTGCTGAAAGGTTCGCTCAAATTTAGTCCGGGTTCACTATTGTTCAGGAAAGGGCTGGTTGTTTTCCAGTTCGTGCTCTCCATCGTTCTCATAATCGCAACAATCGTCATTTCCAGGCAGGTGAATTACCTGCAGACCAAAGACTTGGGATTCGATAAGGAAAACCTGGTCTATATGCCTTTCCAGGGAGATCTGCTGGGTAAGTATGAAGTATTTAAGCAACAACTTTCAGGTATGCCGGGCATCAAATCGGTTACCAGGAGCACGCAGGCTCCTTCCCATATCGGAGCACATGTGTATGATATTAACTGGGAGGGTAAAAATCCAAATAGCCGGGTGTTCGCCATGCACAATGGCGTCGGATACGGATATTTAAAGATGATGGGGTTGAAAATATTGCAGGGACGCGACTTCTCTCCTGACTTTCCTACTGATACTGCCGGGTATATCCTTAATGAAATGGCGGTTAAAATGACGGGATATAAAGATCCGATCGGAAAGCCCTTTACCTTTTTCCAGCAACGGGGCAGGATCATCGGTGTTGTAAAAGATTTTCACCTTAGCTCCCTGCATGATCCAATGATGCCATTGATCCTTTACCTGGGAGAAACCACGGACTGGGGAAATATACTGGTTAAAACTGAGGCCGGCAAAACAAAAGAAGCCATTTCCTCAATGGGTACTATTTTTAAAGAGATGGAGCCCAAATTTCCTTTCAGGTATTTTTTTGCCGATGAAGAGTACCAGAAACTATATAATAATGAACAAACGATCAGTAAACTTTCAGATACTTTCTCTTTCCTTGCCATTTTTATTTCATGCCTTGGACTGCTGGGGCTCACCATGTTTACTGCTGAGCAGCGAACCAAAGAAATAGGAGTTCGTAAAGTGATCGGAGCCAATATTATGGATATCGTATTAATGTTAGTTAAAGATATTTTAAAGCTGGTGATCATAGCCGCTGTAGTAGCCTCACCTATTGCTTGGTTAGCCATGAATAAATGGTTACAGGATTATGCCTACAGAATAAATATTAGCTGGTGGATATTTTTGGCAACCGGGATGCTCGCCTTATTAATTGCTTTGGCAACTATCAGCTTCCAGGCCATAAAGGCAGCTATGGCCAATCCGGTTAAGAGTTTGAGAGTGGAATAATTTATTATTTATAACACTTTTTAACATGATACCACCCCAGGTTTAATGAAATCTGCCGTTGGGGGGGTCCCTGTATTGGTGATGAGGCCATCCAGGCATGTTAGATTGATATGCTTAACAAATAAGTAAAAAGCCACAACCAACCTTTTACAAAAAGCCGTTATGACTTAACCATTATTCAGCTTAAATACCTTTTACTTCACCTCCATCCATTCTAATAGCGCTCCCTGTCATCCATTTTGCGGCCGGGGATACTAAAAATGCCATTAGCTCTGCAATTTCTTCAGGCTCTCCATACCGGTCAATGTGCGATTCTACCAGAAATTTTGATTTCGCTTCCTTCATAGTCATATGATTGGCTGCTGACCATTTAGTCAAAAATCCGATCCGGCGATTACTCATTACCGGGCCAGGTAACACGCTATTCACCTGCACACCGTCAATGATCCCTTGTTCAGCAAATGCTTTTGCTAAAGCAACAATGGCGGCATTAATGGTAGCTACTGCCGCAAACCCGGGTTTGGGGTCTTCAGCAGAATTGCCTGATGTTAGGATCACAGAGCCTTTTGACTCTTTTAAATAAGGCCAGGCTTTAATGGTTAACCGGCGCGCGCCGTGAAGCTTCATTTCGGCGCCATCGTTCCATTGTTCATCTGTCATTTCAAACAGGTGAATTTGCGGTACAGCACCGGCAATATTAACAAGCGCGTCGATCCTGTCAAATTTATCAACGGTTTCTTTGATCACTTTATTAGCTTCTTCCACTTGTCTTAAATCAGTCGCAATTATCAGCGGTTCTGCCCCGGCAGCTTTCACGGTTGCAGCAGTTTCTTCCAGTTCTTCTTCTCTCCGGGCAACTAATACCAGCCCAGAAAAGTCTTTTGCCAGCCTGATAGCGGTTGCCCGGCCGATCCCGGCACTTGCACCGGTTACTATCGCAATTCTTGTTCCCATATCGATTTTATTTTGTTTTAAGCGTTGTTTTTGATTTTACATCTTCATTCGGGAAATCTCCGGCCGCAAGTAAAGCAACAGGCAACAACAGAGGGAGCTTAGATTAAGGCAGTTGCTTTAAAGCAACTGCCTCAATGGTCATACCAGTTTACTTTGGCAATTTTTCTAAAAAGTTCAGGATTTCGGCCCCGATCTCATTTACATGGGTCTCCAAAGCAAAATGGCCGGTGCCAAAAAATTTCACTGTAGCGCCAGGGATGTCACGTTTAAATGCTTCGGCGCCCGGTGGAAGAAAAAATGGGTCCTTATCACCCCAGGCAGCCAGCAGGGCGGGTTGCTTATCGCGGAAGTATTGCTGGAATACCGGGTACAGTGCCACGTTGCTGGCATAATCCTTAAAAAGATCGAGCTGTATATCTACATTGCCAGGCTGATCGAGGAAATGCTGATCCAGGGTATAGGATTCGGGAGCTACCAAGGTTTCATCAGCCACCCCGGTTAAATACTGCCATTTTGTAGTGCCCTCTTCTACCATCATTTTTAGGGCATTGCGGTTTTCCTCGGTTTGTTCGGCCCAATATTTCTGAATAGGGTTCCAGCCCTCGCTTAAACCTTCCAGGTACGCATTGCCGTTTTGCGTGATGATCCCGGTTATTCGTTCAGGATTGGCAACAGCGATACGGTAACCTACCGGCGCGCCATAATCAAATACATATATCGCAAACCTTTTCAGGCCGAGTTCATCGATAAACCCCTGGATCTGTTTGGTCAGGTTGTCAAAAGTATATGAAAAATCCTTGTGATCCGGTTTGTCGCTATACCCAAAACCAGGAAGATCGGGTGCGATGACATGGTATTTCTCACTCAGTAACGGGATCAGGTTTCTGAACATATGTGATGAGGTTGGATAGCCATGTAGTAACAATACCAGCGGCGCATCTTTTGAACCTGCTTCCCGGTAAAAGATGTTTAAGCCGTTTATCTTAATGTTGCGATGATTTACTCTTGTAGTTTTCATAATTTTTATATTAAGTTGATTTTTATGTATTACTTCCATCGTAAAACAGACTACTCTGTTTTTATTGATCTAAATTTTTTTATCTTAAAAATGATTTGATATTTTCTGCTATATCTGCATGGTGTTCTTCCAATGCCAGGTGGCTGGTATCATAAACATGCATTTCTGCTGAAGGGACATCCCTCTTGATCGCCCCGGCTGCAGCTACCGGAAAAAACACATCGTTTTTACCCCAAACCAATAATAGACGCGGCTGTGTTTCTTTGAGCCATTTTTGCCAGTTCGGATATTCAGCAATATTAGATGCATAGTTGTACAGCAAGTCCAGTTGGATTTCTTCCTGGCCGGGGCGGTTCAGGTAATGCAGCGCATTGGTATAGTGGTCAGGATTAATTTTGCCAGGGTCTTTTGCACCATTCAGAAAGAAAAGCTTGATCCCATCTAAAGTCAATAATGGCTTTACCAGCTTTGTAGTTTCTGTGGTCCTGTTTTCAAGAAAAGGGGCGGCATCATGCATGGCCGGACCTAATCCCTCTTCATAAGCATTAGAGTTTTGAAGGATATAATTATTGAAAGTGCCTGGCCTTCGCGTTGCTATGCGAAAAGTGACTGGCCCTCCATACCCAAGCGCATACACGTTTGGCTGTTTCAGCTCCATCTTTTCCATAAACTTCTCTATCGTCGCAGAAATATTCTGAAACGTATATTCATAGTCCTTTTTGTCAGGGATGTCGCTGTTGCCAAATCCCGGAAAATCGGGCGCTATCAAATAATAATCATCTTTCAGGTCATTCATCAGTTCCTGAAATGCGCCCGAAGCGTTTGGCACACCATTAAGTAATATGATCTGCTGTTTGGCTTTATCCCCAACCTCCCTGTAAAAAATGTTAATGCCGTCCACATTAACCCTTCCATAATAAATACTTTGCGTTTTCATTTTATTATTTATTGATTTTTATTGTTTAAAGTCATTACTATAATTGTTTCTTTAACCGACTTCTTTTTCATAATTCAAAGGTATATAAATAAAATAAAAACAGACAAGTCTGTTTTTATTTTATTTTAAATTTATTTTACAGCTCTTTTTTTGCTGAACAAGGTTTATTTAACTAAATGGCAGGTTATTACAATAATTTATTGACAACTTCACGGGCGGTGGTTACCGGCCAGGTATCGTTATGGACTTTATTGCCGATAAGCGCTCCTTCAAACAACAAATAAATTTCATCTGCCAAATCCTCTTTTTGAATTGGCCTTAGAATTTCAGCAAAAAGCCGGCGCACACCATCCTTTTGTTTTTTGATCTGCTTCCTTACTGTTTCTGCGTCTTGTGGTATTTCAGAAATGATGTTTAAAAAGTTACATCCGTAATATTCTTTTTGCTGCACCAATTCTTTGAGGTAATCAAATACGCCCAGTACCTTATCTTTTGCTTTAATATGTTTATTTGTTGCGGCTTTTAACGCGTCATCAGTCGCGGCTCCGGCTGCTTCTAAATAAGCCATTAAGATCTCTTCTTTTGTCCGGAACGCTGTATACAGTGAAGACTTTACAACACCGGATTCTTCGATGATCTGGTTTATGCCCGTATTGACATATCCCTGTTGATAAAATAAACGGGACGCTGTTTCAATTATAGTTTGCCTTATCGAATTTTTTCTCTCATTACGCATGCTCAAAAATAAAACAAATTACTCAAACAGACAAGTCTGTTTTTTATTCAAATTATCTATGCCGAAAGGTGGATCACCGGATTTATTTTTCTTCTAAAAAAGCCAGGATATGCCCGTCCGGATCGGCCATATAGAACTCTGTGCCATAAGGCATTTCGCGCAATGGCTGGGTGATGGTCGCCCCGGCTGCGCTAACCACCTCAAAAAACACCCCGATCGCTGCTACAGAAAAGGTCAGGTCGATATCCTCCGGTCCCTTGTGCATACGACCGACCTTTGGATCGTTCAATTTCAGATGCAAGTGATGAACGCCGTTGGTCAGGCCGGCATAAAAATCTTCATAAAAAAAGCTGGACTTAAAGCCTAAATATGTTTCATAAAAAGCCAGGGAACGCTCCAGGTCGGCTACCAGCAATAGCGGGGCCATACCTTTGATCTCAATCGGGTAAGTATCCATTGATGCAATATTATTATTTCCTATCCTCAAAGCTACAGCATTTTCCCCTTATGATTTAAAAGATAGGCAGATTTAGGTAGCTGCGATTGGAGCTGCGTCGTTATTTATTTGCTCGTATCCGGAACGCTCTTATCTTTGAGAACCGGACAATTAAATTTAGATGGAACATACTATTTTAAGTAAGGGTATTAATAAAATAAAAAAGCACATTTTTCTATTTGCTATCCTTTTCTGGATAGGTGCCAATG
>JAQBOS010000232.1 GCA_028287925.1 Mucilaginibacter sp.
CCGGGGGTTAAAAACGCATCGCCCACCCGCTTGCCGTTTATCTGCGCTTCATATAACCCGTGCGAGGTAATATAGGCCGTGGCTGATTGTATCTTTTTGGTTAAGCTAAATCCTTTGCGAAACAGCGGGCTTGGGCGGTTTACTGAATCTTCGGTAAAGCCCGGAGTTATCCATTTGGCTTTCCAGTCGGCAGGGGTAAGCAGGCCCATTTGCCAGCTGGCTGGTTCGCTCCACGCAGACGCCTTACCCGTGTTATCCCAAACCCTTACCTGCCATACATATTTTTGCCCGGCAACTAATGGCTCGCCTTTGTAAGTTATATACATGGATTCGCCAGACATTACCTTACCGGTTTTCCATACCTCGTGCTTGCCTTTGCCCTGGCTGCTTACCTTTAGCTCATAAGCAGTTTGCATAACGTCACGTTTATCGCCCGCATTTAACTGCCAGCTAAACCGCGGGTTAAGGGCATCAATGCTGATGGGATCAACCTTGTTTTCAGTTAGTAAATACTGCACTTTAACCTGTGCCAAACAAATACCTGCAAGGTGTACTGCAAAAAATAAAATCAGTAGCTTTCTCATCTTTATTAATCGGGATATATTTTAAATTGGTTAGGCAAGTTAATGAAAATGCTTTTAGTTAACTATCCTGTACTGTCTTACCTTAAGTTCGATATAAGAAATTATTCTTCTTACCACAAACCCCTCTTCTTCATAGAAGTCCTTTGGAGAGGACTGTTTATATAATAATTTATTTATAAGGCATTCATGAGTGCTGCGCAATTTAGATAAGACGAAGCGTAAGTTTGTGTATCCACGCCGGCAAAGCGTTCCATTTTTGCACGCGGAACACCCGGAACAAAGTAAAACACGCTGATTATCAGAATATTTCACTCATGTCAAGAATTAAGCAGATGTAAGTTACTGATAATCAAACACTATATTATCAGCCTTATATCGAACTTTAACTTAAAGGTTTTTCATGCAATTTTATTTAGTTTTAGCCTTTTAAGATTGCCGGAGGTTATAGCAGATGAAAAACTATTTGAAAATTATTAAGATAGATGAGTACTCCATCACACCTAAATACCTGCAGATAAGCAACTCCATTTTAAGGGGCATTGAGGCTGGGAATATTGAAAAGGATGATATCCTGCCTTCAATAAACGACCTGAGCATCGCCCTTGATGTATCCCGTAACACCATTGAACGCGCCTATAAGGAATTGAAGCAATATAATGTAATCACATCTGTGGCGGGCAAGGGCTATTTTATCTCCAACATTTCTTTTAATCAGCCGGTAAAAGTTTTGTTACTGTTTAATAAGCTGAGTAGCCATAAAAAAATAATTTATGATGCATTTGCCGAGACCCTTGGCAGCAATGCCGCTATTGATTTTTACATCTACAATAACGATTTTAATGTTTTTAAAAAGCTGCTGGCTAATAACACAGAGCATTATTCCAAGTTAATAGTTATCCCTCATTTTATAGAGACCGCTGAAAATGCCTTCGCCGTGATTAATGAATTACCAAAGGATAAACTGATCTTGATGGATAAGCTTCCCGAAGGAGTAACGGGTAATTTTGGTGCAGTGTATGAAAACTTTGAACAGGATATTTATTTTGCCCTTGAACAACTACTGGAACAACTAAGCAAATACCATACTTTAAAGATCATTTTCCCCGAAAACAGCTATTACTCTAAAGAGATCCTGACCGGATTTTTAAACTTTTGCGGTCAGTATGCTTTTGAGTATGATATCATCCATCACCTAAAAAATGAAACGCTGCAGCCCGGCACCGTGTATATTAATTTAATGGAAGACGACCTGGTTGAGCTGATTGAAAAGATCATAGGCGATAAGTTAAAAATAGGCGAGCAAATTGGCGTGATCAGCTATAACGAAACCCCATTGAAAAAGATCATTCTTAACGGCATTACCACCATCTCGACAGATTTTAGACTAATGGGCGAAAAAGCGGCAGAAATGGTATTGACCAATAGTAAGGAACATGTGGCTATTCCTTTTAAGGTTACTTATAGAAACTCATTATAATTAGTTATTCCAGGTATCTGTCCGAAAAGGTTCAGCGGGTAGTCCGGCAGAATTTTGCAGGTTGGTTACCGGCGCATTTGTAAATGCATATCGAACGGCTTGTACAGGCAATGGTATATTTCCCGGCGCTGTAATTGAAATTTTATCCCCTAATATGGTTGCTGTTCCCTGCCTGAAAACATGATCGGTACCTGCAACAAAAAAGAATTGATTTAAAGGGTTATTATCAACAGTGCTTAATCCGTTAGCTGTACCGCTGCTAAAGTTTATGGTTGCTGTGTTTCCATTTGCCGACCATGACGAATAATGCGGCCCGTAACATTCCACGTTTTGGTTATAAGTGTTTTTTAAAGCCAGCAGCGCCAGGCGCTCACCTACCGGTTTTTTATTACGCGGGTGATGGTTCGCTTCTTCGCCAACATCCATGGTAACAGCCATGCCCGTGCCGGCAGTAGAAAGAATATTTGCCTGCCCCTCTCTGAACATGGCTAAAAAATCAAGGGTTTTATCGCCACCCGGGGGAGTGGTTGTATTATAATCTTCGGCAAATGGGGTTAGCTGTACAAAATAAAAAGGGAGCGTATTATCATTAAACATGGTACGCCAGCCTTTAATTAATGCGCTGTTAAGCCTGGCGTAATTAGCCGGATCATTATGCTGGTTATTTTCGCCTTGGTACCAGGTAAATCCTTTAATAGCAAGATTGGTTAAAGGGTTGATCATCCCATTGTACAAAGTTGAACTGTTACCTGAATAAACCGAATTTAAAAGCGGGTCGTTCACTATAACATCTTTATTGGCCCATTCCTGGCAGTAAGCCCCATTAATTGCCGAAATGATAACGCCAACAGGCACGTTAAGTGTTGTATGCAATTTACGGGCAAAAAAATAAGCTACTGCACTTAAATTACCCACATTTGCCGGGGAACACACATTCCATTGTGCCGGAGAATTCAGTTTGGTTGCCGGCGCGCTTTCATAATCACTTTGTATAGTAAGCGTACGGATTAACGGATATTTTGCCGATGCTATTTCTGTTTGGTAATTAAGCACCCCGGTAAACGGGGCAATTAAACCAACAGGCATCACCATGTTTGACTGTCCCGAACATAACCATACATCGCCAATTAAAACATTGGTCAAAATTACAGCATCACTGCCATCAGCTTTAGCCGTTATAGTTTGAGGATTAACATTAGCCACGCTTGCGGGCACTGTTACTTTCCAGTTGCCTGAATCGTCTGCAATGGCATTAAAGGTTGTTAGGTTCCAGCTTACATTTACCGTTATTTTTTGTTTTGATGTTGCGGTGCCCCAAATAACAAATGGTTTATCGCGTTGCACTACCATATTACTTTGCAACAGCGAGCCTAATACAGGGACTGCATTACTATGCTTCTGCGGATTTATATCTTTTTTACTACAACCCGCCATTATTAGCATCAGCAGCACTAAACACAACCATCTTGTTTTCATATATCAACAGGTTGTGTGTTTAAAAGGCAGGGCATTTAGCATCATCAATAGTTTATAGGGTACCAAAATAAAGAAATAGCGCCTATTAAAATAGCCCGATAATGCATTTCAGCAAAATTTTCTTCTTTTAAAGCCCGGCAAGTACTCCGGCTGTTACTGACATCCGCAAGAAACAAAAATGCGCTCCTGATCTCATCCCGGAACGCACTCAATTGTTTTTCAAAAAACTATTGATCAACTAAAATTTCTTTAACAACGCTTTTTTTTTGATTGCCAAATGGGTATTGTTAATTAATCTTTGGCGTTTTATCATTTAATCCCAAATTCCATTGGCTTCGGTCAGGATAATCGGCAAGCCATTTGTTACAACAATGGTATGCTCGTGTTGTACTGAAAACCCGCCTTTGTCCCCCACCAGCGTAAATCCGTCACTTAACTCTACAGCCCAGGTTGAGGCTGTGCTGATGAATGTTTCAATTGCCACAACACTGTTTTTTCTGAACCGTCTTTCATCAAGCTTGTCTTTGTAATTCAAAATACAGTCCGGTTGCTCATGAAGCCCCCTTCCAATACCATGTCCACCCAAGTTTTTTATCACTTTGTAACCAGCATTCCTGACTTCTTTTTCAATCAGTCCGCCAATTTCATTGATTTTTACACCGCCCTTAATACTATTGATTGCCTTTTTAAGGATGTCCCGCGAAGTATCTACCAGGTGTTTTTTTTCATTGCAATCCTGTCCAACAATAAAAGAACCGCCGTTATCTGACCAATAACCGTTCAGTTCGGCAGAAACATCAATGTTTACAACATCGCCATCCTGTATGATCCGCTCATTTGAAGGAATTCCATGACACACCTCATTATTTAAGCTAATGCAGGTAAATCCCGGAAAATTGTACGTAAGAAGCGGAGCAGACCGCGCACTGAAAGTACTCAATACCTGGCCCCCATAATTATCCAATTGTTTTGTACTCATTCCTGGTTGGGTATATGCCCGCATTTCCTTTAAGGTCACAGCTACTGCCTCGCTAACGGCCCGCATTGCCTGGAGTTCTTTTTCGTTATTTATCGTCATGTCTGTTTTGCTTCAAAAATATCGCCCCTGAGCTACCCCTGACAGTATAAATTAGACATCTGTTCGCTAATCAACAAATTGGTATATTCGCATTATGCCTATCAATTTTTTTAGACATATCAACACGCCTAATGATGCGCTTATTACCAGGATAAGCCCGCCGGAAAGCTTAAGAGATTTTGTTGAAGGGTTTTATTTATTTAAAACCCGGGATTTACATGGAAGACAACTCTTTTTCAATGATGGTTATCCCGTAATTACCCTGATGCAACACAGTGCAGGTAAAATGCTGATCAATTTAAATGGCGATATCATAAATATTAGCAATGCATGGGTTTGCGGCGGTCTTCTAAAAAACATCTATTGTGAATCCTCCATCAGTACCGAAGAGTTTTTTGTTATCCGCTTTAACCCCATTACTTTTTTTAAGCTGTTCAATGTCCGTGAAAATGTTTTTAAGCATAAGCCGGTTTTTGATCTCGTGGAAATTGTCAATGATGATTTTGGCGTTTTCAATAACGACTTTTACAGCAATGCCTCTATTGAGCATAAAGTTGAAGCAGCAACTAATTTTTTATCCCAAAGGATCTGCGCAACTGCATTTCCCAATCTATTAGGAGACCTGATTAATCATATCGAGCAGGGACGGAGCCTCACCGTAAAGGAGCTCGCAAAAGCATGTGGTGTACGCTTAAACTACAAATGGCTGGAAAGAAACTTCAAAAAGCACATCGGGATATCCCCGAAAGACTATTTATTGCTTAGGCGCTTTTTGAATGCTTATCGCAGTTTGGATTCATTATCTTCCCAGGCGCTGTTGCAAACGGCTTTAGAACATGGCTATTATGATGATAACCATCTGATCAAAGACTTTCGGAGTTTTTCAGGCCAGTCCCCCAAAGCTTTCTTTCAAAATAGCAATCGTACTTAGGGTACAAACTTACATCATAAGCTGAGAAATTACCAAAGGCCAGGGCAATAACCGTAAAAACAAATACGTGCCTGAATGTCCTGGACCTGGTTACAGCCCGATTCGGGAAATTGTCATTCTATGGACTTTCCTATTTATTCATCAATGGTAATTGAATTTTATTATTTAAACACATTAAAAGCTATGAGTTACCCGATTGATGTTGCAATCGTTGTTCTGCTTATGCAGGAATTGAAAACAAGGGGATATTTAGTCCGGAGGCCATAATGCGTGTTTTGCTGCGATGAACCATTGAACCCCAAAATCCGTGCTGTTCGGGCGCCATAATCAACAGGTCAGCACCTGCGTTCTTAATCTCGTTGGCAATTCCCTCAATGATGGAATCTGATTTGATATTTTTATAGTAATAATCAATACCTTCAAGACCATCGTCAATGCGATTTAATGCCGCTGTATCAACCCCCATTTCTTTCAATTCCTCCACAGTTTCGTTAATTAAAAGCACCTCTACTTCGGCTTGAGTAGTTAAAGCCACAGTTTTGATCTGTGCCAATATTTGTTCAGATACTCCATTTAGTACATCACACGCAAAAAGCACCTTTTTGGGAATATTGAATTTTACATTCGCAGGAACAGCCAACACAGGAGATCGTAGCTTTTTGATAATGGATGTCGTGGTGTTTCCTAAAAGTTCCTGTTCAAGTGATTTTTCTTCCATTCCCATCACGATCATCTCGGGTTGGTATTCGGCAACAATTTCCTTAATAGCATTGTCGATAAAGGAAAAAGTAGCCCTGGCAAGTACTTCAATTCCATATTCACCAGTGAGTATTAAAGCCTTTGATTCCAGGAGTATTCTATTTTCATCTATTAATTCCTCAACCTGTTTAGCCGAAAGGCGTGCATTTTCGACATGCACAGAAACGGTGAAATCGTTTAACAGGATTAATTTATAATTATTTTGACGAGCTATACCTGCAGCATAATTAACTGCGTTTTCTGCCAACTCTGTATAATTGGTAGCGGCTATTATGGTTTTCATAATATAAAAGTTAAATTATAAAGGTTAAAAATATAAAAGCTGAAATTACCAGCAATTGTTACAACAATTGTTGTAACAACGTAATAATATACGCCGGCCAAATTAAACAGGAACGCTTCAAAACGTAGATGTACGATTCCATAACTTCT
The DNA here is from genome assembly GCA_028287925.1 of Mucilaginibacter sp. Lineage (GTDB taxonomy): Bacteria > Bacteroidota > Bacteroidia > Sphingobacteriales > Sphingobacteriaceae > Mucilaginibacter. Next base: position 6,738 of record JAQBOS010000232.1, read on the forward strand.
TGACATCCAATCAACACTATTTTTTAGTTCTGTGCTTATCTTTGTACGTTAAAGATTTTTACATATCCTTTCTTCCGCAGGCACCAGCAACTTCGCTGTAATCTCAAAGAGAATCATTCTGCTTTTCGCGCATTCTAAGGCACTGGATCTTTAGCATTCACTTAAAAAAATATTTTCATAAATGAGGCAACTTAAAATTAGTGAGTCGATCACCAATCGTGAGACAGCGTCGTTGAATCAATATTTGTCAGACATTGCAAAGATTCCGATGATTACTCCACAGGAAGAGGTGATCTTAACACAAAAAATCAGGGAGGGGGACCAGGCAGCGCTGGAAAGACTGACAACTGCAAATTTGCGGTTTGTGGTTTCTGTTGCAAAACAATACCAAAGCTCCGGTCTAACACTCGGCGACCTGATCAATGAGGGCAACCTTGGCCTGGTCAAAGCGGCAAAGCGTTTTGACGAAACAAAGGGATTTAAATTTATATCGTATGCAGTATGGTGGATCCGTCAATCTATCCTGTCGGCTATTGGGGAACAATCGCGTATGGTGCGGTTACCGCTAAATCAGGTGGGCGATCTTTCTAAGATCGCTAAAGCCGCTTCTAAATTGGAGCAGGTTTATGAAAGGCAACCAACTCCCGAAGAATTGGCAGAAGATTTAGAAACGACAGTTGAAAAGGTAAGCAATTCATTGGCGCATGCAGGCAAACACTTATCTTATGACACCCCTTTTTCCAGTGAAGAAGATAACACTTTGCTCGATGTATTACAAAGCGCTGAGCCTGGAACTGACAAGGAAATGATGAACGAATCCCTCAGTATAGAGGTATCCGATAGCATGCGTGTGCTTGGTGAAAAAGAAAGGGAGGTTTTAGAACTGTTTTTCGGATTGAAGAATCAGCAGGCACATAGCCTGGAAGAGATCGGTGAAAAATACCACCTTACCCGCGAACGCGTAAGGCAAATAAAAGATAAGGCCTTGGAAAGGCTGCGTCACAGTACCCGGTCAAGAACGCTGAAAACTTACCTGGGATAAAATCCAGTATGGCTATTGCCACTAAAGCCGCAAGAGATTCTCATAATTTTGAGGTGTTTGAGCAAAAAACGCTTAGACCAAAAATCTAAGCGTTTTATGAAGCTTTGCGGCTCTTTTAGCGGAATGGACGGGACTCGAACCATTCCGGTATAACGCTAAATAACAGGTATTTATAATTTCTAAAAACTATTAGTCACCGATTAGAACACCGGATAACTTGAGGTAATTTGAGTTGTTTTAAAGAACATTTGACGGATCAAATTTACAAAAATGGAACCAGACTTCCGGGATTATTTATTAAAAATAGTTTGAAAAGCAACATTCTATATTTCGGTTTACATAATTATGTCTTTATAAAATCACATAATTTATAACGCTGTAGTAGGTTGATAAACTTAGAGGAACAATCCAGTCCTCTTTCGTTTCTTATCCGAATAGCAGTTTTAACAAATCTCATTCGCGGAGGAATTGCTGTCTATATTGTTGAGGGCTGATTCCTACTAAATGTTTAAAGAGATTGGAAAAAGTTGCTGGACTCTCGTAGCCGATGTGGTACACGATTTCACTGATATTCATCGACGGGTCTTCCATAAGCTCTAAGGCTTTTTGCATTCTGCTCGTTTTGATAAACTGGAATATGGTCATACCCGTTTCTTGTTTAAATAGCCTTGAAAGTGTACGTTCCGGAATATTGGCAGCCTTCGAAATTGACAGCACGGTAAGGTTTTCTCCCAGGGCACCTGTTATAAATTCAACTGCTTTTAGAAGAGTTTCTGATTTAGGAGGATGCGTAAATAAGTAGATGGGTTTTGTAAGTAAAAAAGGCAGCATTTTTTTTAATGCCTGTAAACTGGCTGCTTTTAAATCAGGATTTTGGTGGTTGGACCAATGTTGCTCTCCAAAACCCAGAAAATTGTCAAGTAGCGATGATGGTGGAAAAATGGCGATATCCAGGGTCTTACCATTATAAGTTAATTCCTGGGGAAGCTCCAGAAATATCGTTTTTATCTCCACGCGTTGGGACCTGGAAATAAACTTGTGCTCAAGCCTGGCAGCGATGTAAGCATAGTAATGAGCCGGTATGCAATAACTTCCTTTTTCAGAATATAAATAAAGCGTTCCTTTTTCCGCAGCAATAAGCTGGGTTTTTTTATGACAGTGGATTTTCGTATTGAATTGACCAAACGACCTTATTTCTATATCTCCATCTTCAAAACCGTCTCGGAGCGGCAATTGCGGAATTTTAATCTTTGGCATAATCCGATAAACTTTCTTTTATTTTCAAATATAGCAAAACAAAAACCGGCTTTACTTTTGAAGAAAAGCAAAAACATGGAAAAAAGGAAAATAGATATTTTTGATACGACCCTGCGTGATGGGGAGCAAGGCCCCGGCTGCTTACTGACCCTTCAGTCGAAACTGGAAATTGCGGAACGTCTTGAATTAATGGGTGTTGATATCATAGAAGTTGGTTTTCCCATCAGTTCCCCGGCGGACTTTAAGGCGGTGAGCGCGGTGTCTAAACTGATCAAAAATGCCAAAATTTGCGCCCTGGCAAGAGCACGTGAAATTGATATCGACGCAGCGGCCGAGGCATTAAAAGGTGCTAAATTTCCCCGTATTCAATTAGGGATAGGTTCATCCGATATCCATATCAGGAATAAATTCAACAGTACCAGAGAAAAGATCCTTGACATCGCCTTTAATATGGTACGTTATGCAGCAAACAAAGTGGACGAGGTTCAGTTTTTTGCAGAAGATGCGGGGCGGTCGGATAATGTGTTTTTAGCCAAAATGGTACAAACTGTCGTTGAAGCAGGCGCTAAAATTGTCAATTTACCGGATACAAACGGTTTTTGCACCCCGTTCGAGTATTATGAAAAAGTCAAGTTCGTCATGGACAATGTGCCTAATATCGACAAGGTAAAAATTTCTGTGCATTGCCACGATGACTTGGGGATGGCCACGGCCAATACGATAGCCGGTCTTTTAGCCGGTGCGCATCAAGCGGAAGGAACCATTAACGGTGTTGGCGAAAGAGCCGGAAATGCAGCCCTGGAAGAAATAATTATGACCTTGATGGTCAAAGACCTGCCTTTTTTTACAATAGTCAATCCCATTTATATTAGTGGCTTGAGCAAAATAGTTGAAACCGCAATGTCAAATTATGTACAGGCGAATAAAGCGGTAGTGGGCAGGAATGCATTTGCGCATTCATCCGGGATTCACCAGGACGGCGTATTAAAGGACAGGAGCAATTATGAAATAATCGACCCTAAATTGATCGGTGGCGATTTGCCTGATTTGATATTAACCGCGCGCAGTGGGCGGGCTGCCCTCAAAAACAGAATGGCAGCTTTGAATATTCCTTATGTTGAAAACGAATTTGAGCAATATTACGAACAATTCCTGCGGTTAGCAGATACTAAATCCGTGGTAACAGGGGAGGACTTGACAGCTATTTTTGAAATATCCAAAAATTAATAATTAAAGCCGGCATAGAATATCTAAGATTCTGGCACGATTGACTATCAGTTTAATTTAAGATCAATAAGAGACCGACCTAATCTCCAAACTTTGTAACTATTATATTACCGGGATATATAATCCATGGTATATATATTTGCATTATGAAAATTGAGGATGAGATTAAGCAGGAACAGTTTAACAGACCGCAGCATAAAGCAGGGAT
>JAQBOS010000413.1 GCA_028287925.1 Mucilaginibacter sp.
AAAGACCCATTATTACTGACTCAGATTGTACTGGAAGGCTTTCAGTCAAACAGCCAGATCAAGAGCTACCTGGCATCATTGGCCCAACTAAAAGATGCGGCTAAAAAAGGGCAATCCGAAACAAAAACATTACAGATAAAAATTGATTCCATCGCCGCCAGTCTTAAAAAATCGGGTTATACCAACGATGACCTGAGAATAGCCCGTGAAAGGCAGGATGGCATTGATCTGTTTTACCCCGAGATCAGCAGCACCCTGCAGAATTATATCCTGCAGGCACAAGCTTTAATGATCGCCTTTAAATTTATAGGTGTGTATGCCTTCGTTAATGTTAATGCGCTCACCCAATACGCGCAAACCCAAAACGGTTTCAACCAGGCATTTGAAAAATTATATGTCAATTATCCTATTTACTCAAAAAAAATGACCGATTACTGGGATGATCCATCACTTCCCAAAGCATTTGAAGGTATAGCTGATACGCTGATCTATGGTATCGGAAAAAATAAGATCGTCCCATTAAATGACCTTAAAAATCAGATCAATCAATATTTCCAAAACCAGGTACCAGAGAAGGATAAAGACAAGCTAAAAAGGCAAATTCAATCACAAATAGCTGAGCAGGTTCCGGGTATTACCGATCAGCTTAACGCTATGGAACAACGTGTAAAACAATTTTTGAACCGGTTAAGGAACTAATATTCATCAAATAACTAAAGCATATCACCATGAAAAAGTTAAATTTATCATTCTATGTTATTTTAATCGTTATTGTGGCTTTTTGCACCACAAACTGCGGCAAAGACTCTAATAGCGGCGGCGGGGGCGTTGCTGTTCTTTTAGGCGACCTTATCGGTTTTTGGCAAAATAATAATGATTCATTCACGTTTCAGGATCAGGGCGGTCAACTCGGGGGCTCTGGAACAATTGGCGGTAGAAGCGGAACGGTTACCAATAGCAAAATTAATAACACATTATTTACTTTTGACTTGATATTTGACGATGATAAAACCGTAAAGAGTTATCAGGGAACGATAGATGGATCAAAGAAGGTATTAAAATTAACTTCATCAGGAACAACAAATACTTTTACTAAGCAATAACTGATTAACCCGCCCGGTCAAGCGTCTTTCGCTTAACCGCGAACGATTTTGATTGTCCACACTCCACAAAAAAGCCCTCAGAAATTAATCTGAAGGCTTCGCTTTTGTGATCCTACTGTAGATATATCGAACTATTTCCTGTCTGATTTGCGTTTAATCGCAGATTTGGGTTTATAACTTTTAGTGTTCAAACATTTGGGTCAGTTTATTGTAGCGATATTCTGGAATATCAAAATCATCGAATAGTCTTACCCAGTGGTAGTAATTTTTTAATTAAGCTTTCTTATTAAATTTAATGATGCAAGTGGACCTTTTGCTTGTTGTAGTTTACTGTCTGAAGCAAGGGTTCCCAAATCAACAACGCTAAAACCTAAAGTTTCAATAGTTGTCTTTACTTCGGCTTTTGAATTTGCATGGTCACCGGAAATAAATATAACCCTGTTTCCGGTTGCTTCCCGCGGGTCAATCGCCAGTACTTTAAAATAGAGTGTGTTAAACCCTTTTACCAAATGTGCGCCGGGGATATGATCAGCCACTACTTCGCTTGAAGCACGACTGCCTAAATCGGCTACCTGAAAATCAGGCGCAAAGGTTACAAAATGATTGGTAGCATCAATAACTATGCGATTTGTCCAATCAGTTAATCCGGTAAGTGTTGATAGTTGTGACCAGGGCATAGCCAACACAACGATATCAGCTTGTGCTGCTTCGGCAGGTGTCCCCGCAGATGCGCCTGCACCTAAAGCGCTAACAGTTTCCTGTAGCAACGCAGGATCTTTCCGGCTGCTGATAATTACCTTATGACCCGCTTTTAAAAGATGTCCGGCAACCGCTTTTGCAATATTACCGGCTCCTATAATTCCAAATGTCTTTTTCATATATTTTATATTGAATGCCAAAATTAGTCGGCTTTACCCCGCTCGCAAATGATATAGGATAAGAAAATAGGTTGATATAGATCAAGCCGTTTTCATGATATGGAATATTTGATAAAATACTACCCAGACCGAACTTTGCCAATGAATTATTGGTAAAAGTATTTCAGATGAAAAAAGAATTAACAGCAATTTATAGCGGGATCAACTCTAAAGTGGGTGATTTTTTGGTTAACCGTTTGTTACCAGGAAATAGTTTACAAGCCATTGGACCCATGGTGTTTTTAGATCATATTTATCCCACCACACTAAGAAAACATGGGCATGATGTGCCCACTGGAGAATTTGCGCATCCACACCGGGGAATTGCCACTTTCAGCTATGTATTAAACGGCAGCCTGGCTCACTTTGATAGCCGGGGAAACCATGATGTTATCAGTGCCGGCGGTTTTCAGTGGATGAAGGCAGGTAACGGGATCATTCATGATGAGCAACCGTTTGCTACAGCAGAATTTGGAGATCTATTTCATTCCCTGCAGTTTTGGGTCAACCTTCCTGCAACCGTTAAACCGGAAGAGCCGGAGTATCTTGCAGTACAGGCTGAACATGTCCCCGAGATAAATTTGCCTAATGATATCGGCGTCCTGCGCGTGTTAATCGGCGAGTTTGGGTGTACAGTTTCCCCGGTTAAAATGTTCAGCAAGCAGTTTATTTATCATATAAAGCTGAATCCTAAAGCTTCCTTTAATTTTCGGGGGAAACCCGGATTGGAATATGGGACTTTTGTACCTTCAAACGATATATTAGTGAACGATACGATGGTTGGAAAAAGTAAACTGATTACCTTTGCTCATGAGGGTGATGAAATATTTTTGGAGAATCCGAATATAGAACCTGCCGAATTGCTGATTTTTGGGGGTGAGCCTTATACTGATCCGATTTTGGCACAGGGGCCATTTGTGATGAACAGTAACCAGGAGATTGCAGAAGCCTACGGGGATTTTTTTAACGGAAAATATGGAACCATCAATTATAACACACGATAAATAACCAAATCCATGTACGAACTGCTGAGGGCCTATTTGAATAAAATTACTTCTAGTACCGTTTCAGATGAGGAGTTCCAGTTTTTTGAAGCGGCTTATAGCGAAAAAAAAGTAAAGAAAAAACAGTTTTTGTTGCATGAAGGCAGTATATGCCGGTATATGGCATTTATTGCCAAAGGCGCCATGCGCCAGTACACCATAGATGATAAAGGAGTGGAGCATATAGCCCGTTTCGGGATTGAGGAGTGGTGGATGAGCGACCGGGAAAGTTTTACTTCACTTACACCTTCCAGGTACAATATTGAGGCAATAGAAGATTGCGATCTGCTGGTGGCCACCAATGAAAAACTAATCCTGCTCAGGGAGCAATCCCCGTTGTTTGTAAAAATGGGTGTAATACTGGATGAGAAAAGCTATATCGCCTCGCAAAAAAGGCTCGATGTAACCATCAGCTATACCGCCGAAGAAAAGGTCATTTATATGATGGAAAACCATCCGCAGTTTATGCAGCGTTTCCCACAAAGCATGCTGGCCTCTTACCTGGGACTTACTCCTGAAACCCTGAGCAGGGTAAGAAAACAGCTGTTGCAAAAATAAGGAGGCTTTCGAGTTAACAACTCTTCTGCTTGATCTAAATCAAGCTGATTTCTTATTTTAGATCATTTAGCTGTCCGGTTTGTTGAGTGACCTTTGTATAAATCATCATTTATACAAGTCATGTTAAACAAAGAAAATATCATATTGGTTACCGGTGCAACCGGAGCACAGGGTGGGGCTGTCGCCAAGGCCTTACTAAAAAATGAAAATACAGTACGGATTATTGTCCGCAAGGCATCCAGGCACTCAAAGGCCGCCGAAGAATTGGAAAAAGCCGGAGCAGAGATTGTTACTGCTGATATGGAAGATCCAGCTTCACTTGAAGCAGCGCTAAAAGGTGTCTATTCTTTGTTTTCAGTTCAGGACATGGATAACGGGACCGATTCTGAACGACGTCATGCTACCAACCTGTTGACCGCGGCATTTAAGGCAGGCGTTCTACACGTAGTTCATGCTTCCGTTAATCAAACAGGTAACCATTTACAATTCAGGAACTGGGATAAATGGAACAAAAAGTACTGGCTGGATAAACAATTTGGTGAAGATATCCTGCGCAATGCGGGTTTTAAGTATTGGACGATATTAAGGCCGGTATTCTTTATGGATAATTTCATTACACCTAAAGTTACTTTTATGTTCCCTGACCTTGCAAAAGGGGAAATTGTTACTGCCTGGGATTCTAATGCGAAACTTCAGTTGATTGCTGTTGACGATACCGGAGCCTTTGCTGCCGCGGCGTTTAATAACCCTGAAAAATTTAATGAACAAATAATTGACCTGGCCGGTGATGAACTGACTATTGGGGAGATAGCCCAAAGTATCACCAGTGTAACCGGGAAAAACATTCATATCAACTATGTGAGCGAGGCGGAAGCTGTTCAAAAAGGCTTACACCCCGCTTTTGCCAACGTACAGATATGGAATAACGAAATTGGCTATAACGCAGATATTCAGGCTTTAAAAGCTTATGGTTTACCGGTAACCAATTTTAGTCAATACCTGGAAAAGAACAAAAGCCTGTTGCCTTTATAAATTAGTCGTCAACCATTTTTAAATCATCATTATGTTTACAGAAGAAAATAAAACATCCGTACCAAATACTCCGCTTGATCCGGGTATGGCGGTAATTCGCAGAAATACAGAGGAGGTTCAGGGTAAAGGTAACTGGGACGTTTTTGATGAGTTGTTCGCTGACGATTTTATTGATCACACACCGCAGCCAGGTGGCTTTAAAGCAGATAAGAGTAGCGTTAAAGATCTTTACACCATGCTGCGCACAGCTTTTCCTGATTTTCATGCGAAGATACACTGGCAAACTGTTGATGGCGACATGATCACATCCTATAAAACCTATTATGGCACCCATGAAGGCCCAATATTTGGATTAGAACCGACGGGGCGAAAAATGCATTTTGAATCGGTAGATGTGATGCGAGTACGTAACGGGCAGATTACCGATCATTGGGGAGCTGGTGACCTTTTGTCAGTGGTGTTGCAATTGGGTGGAAAGGTGATTGCAGATAATAACAAATAAAAGCTCTGCCAAATCATATAACTCTTGCCTAAAAATGTGTGGCTACTTTACAAATCTCAAATTATTTCCTGTCTGATTTGCGTCTAATAGCTGATTTAAATTTATAAGCGATCGAGTTCTTCGACATAAAAAATCTTTCCCGCCCGGTCAGGCGTCTTTCGCTTTACCGCGAACGATTTTGAGTGCCCACACTTAACAAAAAAGCCCTCAGAAATTAATCTGAAGGCTTTCGTTTTTGTGGGAGTTACTGGGTTCGAACCAGTGACCCTCCCGATTATAAATCGGGATGCTATGAACCTACTATGAGCTTTTCTATCATTTTACGACTTTTCCACCCTTTAATTTGCTTTTCACGTTTTAAAGCATCGAATTTTGTGGTGTGTTCTTCAACCCATTTTATTTCCCAATCAAACACTCCACCAGTAAAGCCTGAATGGTTAGTATTGTGTTTTGTCAATCTTTTTTGTACATCTTCACAAGCACCAATATAATATTTACTTTTTGAAGGCGAATAAAGGATATAAACGAAATGCATATTAAGAAAAGGCTTTAAAACAGAAAAGCCTGATATTTCTATCAGGCTTTTGTGGGAGTTACTGGGTTCGAACCAGTGACCCTCTGCTTGTAAGGCAGATGCTCTGAACCAGCTGAGCTAA
>JAQBOS010000268.1 GCA_028287925.1 Mucilaginibacter sp.
AAAAAGTTTCATTGAAAGGAGTGTATTATTTGGATTTGAAAGGTAATGATTTGAGGGATATTACACAAGAAAAGATATAATTGTTGAAAGCATGAGCCGAATAGCAATCTTAATCGTCTCTAAATAATTAAATATATGAGCCGATTAATTTGTTTATTCGGCTCAAAAAATACGTATATTTGAGTCGAATAAAATAAATATTCGGCTCACAATGTATAACTGGCAACAAAAAGACTGGCCAAATTTCACTTATAGTTCTTCAGGAATTGAAGAAAAATTATACCTGTTTTCTGAAAAAACAGGGCTGATAAGTGGTGTACTAAAGTCGTTATCGGAAAATTCACAGATGGATACCATTGTTGAATTTATGGTGTACGAAGCTATAAAAACATCAGAAATAGAAGGTGAATACCTGAGCAGGAAGGATGTAATGTCGTCAATAAGAAATGACCTCGGATTAAATAAAACACCGGAACATATAGCTGATAAAAAGGCAAAAGGAATAGGCGATCTGATATATAACGTACGGGATACTTACCAGCAAGCCTTAAGCAAAAAACAATTATTTGCATGGCATAAAATGCTGTTGGGTACAAGTAAAATGCTAAAGGTTGGCGCCTGGCGTGACCACACTGCGCCAATGCAGGTGATATCAGGTATAATGGGTAAAGAGAAGGTACATTATGAAGCACCTCCATCAGAAAAAGTGCCTGAAGAAATGGACGCTTTTATTACCTGGTTTAATGAGAGCGCCCCCGATGGCAAACATGAAATAAAAAAAACCCCGGTACGGTCGGCAATAGCACATTTATATTTTGAATCCATCCACCCGTTTGAAGATGGTAACGGACGGATAGGCCGTGCAATTGCCGAAAAAGCTTTATCACAAGGGGTTGGCCGGCCTGTGCTTTTAAGTTTATCCAGAACCATAGAAGCAAAAAAGAGTAGTTATTATAGTGCGTTAGAGCAGGCACAGAAATCAAACGAAGTTACGCCCTGGATAAATTATTTTGTGGATGTTATTATAGCAGCACAACAATATACTGAAGACCACATCGACTTCACCTTGAAAAAGGCCAAATTTTTCGATAAGTTCAGGGGTGAGCTGAATGAGCGGCAGCTGAAAGTGATAAAGAGAGTATTAAAAGAAGGCCCTAAAGGTTTTGAAGGTGGTATAAACGCCGGCAAGTATGTTACTATTTCCAAAGCATCAAAAGCAACCGCAACAAGGGATCTGCAGGACTTGTTGGGAAAAGGTGCGATAATACTTTTGGGCGATGCTGGCGGGCGGAGTACGAGGTATGAGTTGAATTTATAATTACCTGCCGGGAAACAATCAGTTAAGGCTATCCTTAAAAACAAAAATCCTCAATCCGAAAATTACGGATTGAGGATTAATCATTTTTATAATTTTAGTTGAACTTACTTCAACACATTTATCACCACTTCAACAAGCAGTACAATGCCCCAAAATATTAAAGTAACGTTCCATTCTTTTATAGAGCAGTAAAGCATTTTGCCTCTTGATATTACAAACTCTTTCATTGTTATTAGTCTTTATTTATTTCCAACCACCGCCCAGTGACCTGTACAGATCAGATACTGCGCTTAATTCATCTCTTTTTATTGATGCCAGCTCCAATTCACTTTGCAATACGTTACCCTGGGCTGTTATTACTTCAAGGTAAGTAGCTAATCCATTTTTGAATAACAAGTCGGCATTTTTTGTAGCCTGTTGTAAAGTATTTACACGGCTTGCTGCTATTGTTTGCTGTGATTTTAGCTTATCAATTTTCACCAATGCGTCAGATACTTCGCCAACTGCATTTAAAACCGACTGGCGGAATTGCAACACTGTTTTTTCACGGTCAACCCGTGCAACTTCGTAATCGGTTTTCAGTTGTTTATGATCAAACAATGGCTGTGCAATGCTAGCCCCAACTATACCAAACAGCGATGCCGGGATGTTGAACCAGTTGCTGGCTTTGAACGAGTTTACACCACCTTGTGCAGTTATGCGTAACGCAGGGTACATCTGGGCTTTGCTGATGCCTACTTTGCTGTTGGCAATCATTAATGCAAGCTCAGCGCTTCTAACATCAGGCCTGCGGCTTACTATGGCCGATGGTACGCCTGTTGCCACATTGGTTGGAATAACCATTGCATCAAGGTTTGAGCTTCTTTCAATTTTATCAGGCAGCGCCCCGGTTAAAATGCGTAAAGCATTTTCCTGGATTGCAATGTTTTGTTCAAACTGAGGCACCAGCTGTTCTGCTGCTTGTTTTTGCGCATCCGCCTGCTGAATTGCTAAAGAAGTAACCTGTCCGGCATCGTATTGCAGCTTAATTATCCGCAATGTGCTGTCGTTAAGCTTTACATTTTTTTGTGCGATATCCAGTTGAGCATCCAGCATCAGCAGGTTATAATAGCCTTGCGATACACTGGCAACTATATTGGTTTGGATAGCCTTTTTAGCTTCCTGTGTTTGCAGGTATGCTGCCAATGCGCTGCGTTGCTGGTTATGGATCTTACCCCAAATATCAGCTTCCCATGACAGGGCTAAATTTGCTGAATAATCTTCAACATGTTTTGTGCCGATGTTGTACTGGGCTATGCTTAGCCCGGTTAAACTATTGTCTGACGGGCGCTGTGAATTTGCCGTAACATTCAGGTCAACCTGTGGAACATAGTTCCATTTTACCTGCTTAAATAACAACTGTGATTCTTCTATATTCTTCACAGCAATCTGCATATCATAATTTTTAGCAATGGCGCTATCAATCAGCTTTTGCAAAGTAGCTTCGGTAAAAAAGTTTTTCCATTGTATATCAGCAATGCTGCTGGTATCGCCGGTGGTTACTGCGCTCCTGAATGTTTCAGGCAGGGCAGGTTTGGGTGTTTCTACATCCTTTGATACTTTACAGGCGCTTAGCACTGCTAGTACCAGTATCAAAACAGACCCTTTTATATAATTTTTCATTTTATGTTATGATTAATAAGATTTTGCCTGCGGTTCCTTCCCTTGAAGGCTTTCCATTTCACCTCTTCCGCTCTATCCTTTCCGGGGAGGGAACCGCAGGCCTACCTTTTTAAATTTACGCTGTTAATTCGTTTTCTAATTCAGCTACAGTTTTACCGTTATGTCCTTTATGTTCATCACCGGCGTTTAATACTGCCAACGGAATGCCTGTTATTCTTTCCTGTAAACCCTGGAATATTACAAACAATACAGGGATAATAAATAAGCCAAGCACTACCCCTGAAATCATCCCGCCTGCGGCACCAATACTTATGGAGTGGTTACCCTGTGCAGATGGGCCTGTTGCAATACTCATTGGGAATAAACCGAACACAAATGCCAGCGATGTCATGATGATCGGACGAATTCTCAACCTTGCAGCTTCAATTGCCGATGCCACCAAAGATAAACCTGCCCTGCGGCGTTGTACTGCGAACTCCACAATCAGGATGGCGTTTTTGGCCAGCAAACCGATGAGCATGATGAGCGCTACCTGTACGTAGATGTTGTTTTCGATACCGGTTAAACCTAATACCACAAACACTCCTAAAATACCTGTTGGAATCGAAAGTATTACTGCCAATGGCAATATATAACTTTCATACTGCGCTGATAATAAGAAGTATACAAACACCAAACAAAGCATAAATATTACAGCTGATTGTCCGCCTGATGAAATTTCTTCACGGGTTTGACCAGCGAACTCATAAGCAAAACCTGTTGGCAATTGCTCTTTAGCTGTTTCTTCTATAGCCTTGATCGCATCACCTGAGCTGTAACCCGGTTTAGGGATAGCGTTTACTTCGATAGAGTTAAACAGGTTATAACGTGAAGCTGTTTCTGAACCGTAAACACGGGTTAATTTAACCAGGGTATTAATTGGCACACTTGCTCCTGCTTTGTTTTTAACAAACACCCGATCAATACTTGTCGGATCTGTTCTGTCGGCAATATCAGCCTGAACCACCACGCGGTAGTATTTACCAAAGCGGTTAAAATCTGATGCTTGTGCTGTACCAAAGTAAGCCTGCATAGTTGACAGGATGTCTTTGACATTCACCCCCAATTGATTAGCCTTTTCATCATCAACTTCTAATTGTAGCTGAGGATAATCTGCTTTATAAGAGGTAAAGGCATAAGCAATTGCCGGTTTCGCCATCAGCTTTCCTATAAAGTTATTGGCTACGCCGCTAAATTTATCCAACCGGCCATTCGTTTTATCCTGCAGCATCACATCCATGGCTTCTACGTTACTAAATCCCGGAACGGTTGGGAAACTGAACACAAAGAAAGTACCGCTTGGGATGCCGGCTAATTTTCCTCTTATTATATTTTGTATATCATCGATATTCTTAACGGCGCCTCTGTCTTTATTAGGTTTTAACAACAGGAAAATTTGACCAGCTGACGGGCTGTTGGATAGCGTTAAAAAGTTAAAGCCAGCCAGTGACATAACAAATCTTGCTGATGGTAAAGTATTCAACTGTACTTCGGCCTGTTTTAATATTTTATTAGTATTGCTTAATGAAGTTCCTGATGGCGTTGAAACAGCAATAGCCACAAAACCCTGATCCTCGGTAGGAATAAAGCCCGTTTTGGTTCTGTTTACCAGGTAAACTGTAGCAACAATTACTAATGCAAGCCCAGCCATACTGATCCATTTATTACGGGTAAGAATTTTTAAGCCCCCAACGTACCTGTTGGTCATATAATTAAAACCACCGTTAAAGCCTGCGTAGAATTTCTCAACAAAACTTTTCTTAGGTGCTTCGTGGCCATCTTCAGTATGCTTATTCTTTAAAAATAAAGCGGCCAAAGCAGGGCTTAAAGTTAAAGCGTTAACAGCTGATATAATGATGGCTATAGCCATGGTTAACGCAAATTGTCGGTAAAAGATCCCCGTTGAGCCTGTCATAAAGCTAACCGGTAAAAACACCGCCGCCATAACCAGCGTAATAGATATAATTGCGCCGCTAATTTCGTGCATTGCCTCGGTAGTTGCCACTTTCGGGGTCATTCCCGGGTTGTGCTCCATTTTGGCGTGAACCGCCTCCACTACCACAATCGCGTCATCCACCACAATACCTATGGCCAATACGAGGGAGAACAAGTTTAAAAGGTTAACCGAGAAACCAAACAGGTTCATGAAGAAGAAGGTACCGATAATGGCCACCGGAACCGCTATAGCCGGGATC